>CALKUU010000234.1 GCA_937996665.1 uncultured Xenococcaceae cyanobacterium
CAACCTTACTATTGTGAAAGCTCGCCCTCGCTACTGGCAAATAATTCCCTATCTTAAACCTGAGCAAAAGAGAATAGTTTTGGCTCTAGTTTGTACCTTAATCTTTACGATTTTTTGGCCTCTTTTGGCTTGGTTGGCTGGGAGAATGGCAAATTTTATTGGTCAAGGGGATGTTCAAAGTCTGTCTCGGTTAGCGATCGCTGCTGCGGTGATTTTTTTATTGAGGGGGATTGTCCAATATGGGCAAGATTCTTTGATGGCAAAATCTGCTCTTAATATTGCCCTGGAGCTACGCAAAAATGTATTTAATCATCTGCAAAGCTTGAGCTTACGTTATTTTCAATCTTCGCAAACAGGGGATCTTAGTTACCGCTTAACCGAGGATATTGACCGTATTGGTGAGGTTATTAACAAGTTTTTCCATCAATTTGTGCCCTGTGTTTTGCAGCTAATAGTTGTTTTGGGCTATCTGTTTTATCTCAATTGGCAACTGACTTTAGCAACTTTAGTTATTGCGCCGCTTATGGCACTGCTGATTGGTTTTTTTGGTGAGCAACTACTGAAATTTTCGCGTCGTAGTCAAAATCGAACCTCTAACTTATCAGCTCTCTTAACTGAGGTTTTTAGTGGGATTCGTTTGATTCAAGCATTTGCTGCTGAGAAATATACTTTGAATTTATTTGCGATCGAAGCTGAGGAAAATAAACGGGCGAAATATCTAACCGAAAAATCGAAAGCTTTGCAGTTCGTAGTGGTTGGCTTTCTCGAAGCTATGAGTATTGTCTTTCTTTTCTTCTTAGGCGCATGGCAAATATCTCAAAACCGACTTACTGGCGGGGAATTTGTTAGTTATATCGCTGGGGTTGCTCTATTGATTGACCCGATTTCGATTACTACTAGTAACTACAATGAATTTAAGCAAGGGGAAGCCTCAATAGATCGAATTTTCGAGCTGTTGGCAATTAAACCAGCAATTAGTAATAGTTCTGAGGCTGTTAATTTGCCCGCAATTAAAGGCTTAGTCGAGTATTCCGAGGTTAGTTTTAGTTACGATTCGGATAAGTTGGTTTTAGATAAAATTAGTCTCCAAGTGCAGCCAGGCGAAACGATCGCTCTAGTTGGCTCATCTGGGGCGGGCAAATCTACTTTAGTTAATCTGCTGCCTCGTTTTTATGATTGCACTCAGGGTCAGATCAAAATAGATGGTCTTGATATTAGCCAAGTAACCTTGCAAAGTTTGCGTCAACAAATTGGGATTGTTCCCCAAGAGAATATTCTCTTCTCCGGGACGATCGCTGAGAATATCTCTTTTGGTAAAACTAACTTTGATTTAGCCAAGATTGAAAAAGCTGCCAAGATTGCGAATGCGCACCAGTTTATTAGTGAATTGTCTCAGGGTTATCAAACCTATGTAGGAGAGAGAGGGGTAAATCTTTCGGGTGGGCAAAGACAAAGAATTGCGATCGCTAGAGCCATATTAGCCAATCCTCAAATCATCATCCTGGATGAAGCCACTTCTGCTCTCGATTCCACTTCTGAAGCATTGGTGCAAGAAGCAATGACTAGAATTATGCAAGATCGAACCGTATTTATCATTGCCCATCGTTTAGCGACAGTCCGCAATGCCGATAAAATTTTGGTTTTAGAGCGAGGCAAAATAGTTGAGTCAGGAACTCATGAAGAGCTTTTAGAATTAAATAGCAGCTACGCTAAATTTCACTCCCAGCAGTTTGCCAAAAATTAAAGTCTGCCAAAAACTAAGTAAGACGCAAATAATTCCGTGACTATTTTTGATGATCAATTAACAATCAACCATTAACAACTACTAACTCTTTAAAGTGTGGGGGCGATAAACCTTCCTAAGCCTATAGTTAATTAGCTTGCTGAAGTTGCTCAGAAAAAATTTGGATAGTGATTATGAGAAGATAAAAGCTTATCCGAGTTTGGCGGTAATGTTTCAGAATTGGATTTTTTAGGCAATGATCGCGGTATGCGTAAAAGTCAGTCCACACCATTTGTGTATATGATCAAAACTTTCTTGCGAACCATAGTTGTTATTTATATGCTCTGGGTTCTTGGAATTTATAGCTATATTCATTTTTCTAGTTCACATGGTTTATTTTGCCAAAGATGGATAGCATCAGATGGCTGTAATATTTGTAGAAGTAGCTTTGGCTCCTATCATACTATTCTTAACCCACTTGGATATAATTATGGTTGCACCGCGATGGGATGTCTGTCGTCTTTCAGAGAGACAATGGCGGGTAAATGTTTAGATCGTCCTCATCCTTAGCTTTTCGTCTTTAAGTAGCACTGTTGAATAATCTGCTAGAGAGGCTCAGGAAAAATTTGGATAGTGATATAAGATAAAACAAAAATCTATCTGATGTTCTGCATTAGTGTTCCAGTATTTAGAAGTGCGATCGCCGAGCTTGTATCGTGCGTTAGAGAGACATAACGCACAACCATAAACAATCAATCCTCAAAAACAATCATTTCGGTGTGTTCCCTACCCAAATTGAACCGCTTCAACAATGTGGGAAACAAGGAACACACCCTTGTGCTCTAGATCCCTAAACCCAGCAAAGCCCAAAACTAAGCTTTTTCAAAATTAAGAGAAACTCCATTGATGCAGTATCTTTTGCCAGTGGGCTTAGGACCATCATTAAAGACATGACCTAAATGTCCGCCACAACGACTACAGTGAACTTCGGTTCTCACCATAAAAAATGAGCGATCAACAGTGGTTTCTACTGTTCCCTCAATAAAATCATTGAAGCTAGGCCAGCCAGTACCACTATTAAATTTAGTTGCTGAGGTAAATAGTTCCTGTCCGCAGCCAGAACACTTGTAAGTACCCTCATCATAAACTTTGTCTAAGGGGCTGGTTCCTGCTCTTTCGGTTCCATGTTTACGAAGAACGTTAAATTGTTCGGTGGTTAATTCACTCTTCCATTCTTGTTCTGTTTTTTGAACCGTGAATTCTTGACTTGTGTCTGTCATAATCAAAAAAAGTTGTTAACTAGTGTTTAAATATTTCAATAATTTGAATGATATTCGGGCAATAAATATTATTCAAAGCAAATTCTAAATCTACATAGGTATTATGACAAAAAAAGATTGGATAATACCTAAAATCCCCCTTTTACTTAAATTTAGCGGTATTGGCGATAAAGTTGCACAAAAAAATCATGGTTACGAACCATGATTATCAAAAAACTATTTAAAACTTGTTAGTTGTTGTTCACTAATGTCTGGAGCTTAATAGTGTACTCCTCGATAAGTTTTTTCTGCGCTAGTATGCTTAAAGCTAGGACTACTAACACTATTGATCTTGAATTCTCCACCTCTATATCTACCTGAAGTTCTTTTAACATCAGCTTTTAAGTTTAGAGATTTTTGATTATATTGAATTCCACGGTAAGAAAGTTTCATTAGCTCCGCCTCCAAAAAATTTGTTCGAAATTATCAATAATCGTGAGGCGCGTTCCTTCGGGTTTAGACCCTACTTCCGTCTCCTAGAGACCTAAGAGGTCAACCTATGGAGATGAACGTTTTTATTTCTGTATACCATGTTACTATTTTTCTCGGATTTGTCAAACAGTTTTTAAAATTGAATGAACTTTATTAAGCCCGCACTGCGATGATCCACATTTGTCACAGTCCATGAATTGGAGTAACTAATAGCTTTAGCTATCTTTAGCTGATTGACGTTACGAACTCACCAAAACCAAATTGGCTTGTAAAAATCGCTTTTTCGGAACTGATAACATAGAACTCTTAATCGCTATCTAGAAATTTAGGTTAATTTGATTTAGCTGTGAATCAACCCCAAAGTCTTTCCAAACAAGAATTAGTAACTAACAATCCGCTGAGTATTGCGCCGATGATGGATCGCACAGATCGTCATTATCGCTACTTGATGCGCCAAATTACCAAGCATACTCTGCTCTATACAGAGATGGTGACTACTCCTGCGATTATTCACGGCGATCGCCACAAGCTCCTAGACTTTAATCCAGCCGAACATCCTTTGATTTTGCAGTTGGGCGGAGATAATCCTACTGAGTTAGCCGAATGCGCCCAGATTGCTGAAGATTATGGCTATGACGGCGTTAATCTCAATATTGGTTGTCCTAGCCCAAGGGTGCAAAATGGGAATTTTGGGGCTTGTCTAATGTCGCAACCAGAACTTGTCGCCAAAGCTGTTGAAGCTATTCGAGCAGTAGCCAAGATCCCTGTAACTGTTAAACATCGGATCGGCATTGATGATTGCGATCGCTATGAAGACATGTCCGAGTTTGTCAGGATTGTCGCTGAGGCAGGATGTGGGCATTTTATAGTTCATGCCCGTAAAGCTTGGTTACAAGGTCTTAGCCCTAAAGAAAATCGTGATGTTCCTCCCTTGCGTTACGAGGATGTTTTTCGGCTCAAACAAGAATTCCCCGATCTCTGGATCGAAATTAACGGAGGCATAATCACCTTAGAGCAAGTGCAAGAATTACAGAAGAAGATGGATGCGGTGATGATTGGGAGAGCTGCTTATGATAATCCCTATTTATTTGCCGAGGTAGATAGGCTTATTTATGGCAGTCAAAGTATCATCCCTACTCGCCAACAAATAATTGAAAATATGCTGCCTTATATTGATGCTTGTTTAAGCAAAGGGATTCGCCTCAACTCGATTACTCGTCATATGTTGCAATTGTTTGCTGGTCTGCCAGGAGCGAAAAAATGGAAACGCCATCTGAGTGAAAATGTTCATTTATCTGATTCTGGTACTTTTACCGTCCGCGATGCCTTAAACAAGGTTGATCCCCAGATTGCCAAGATGTCGCTTTAATTTGAGTTAGTTGGTCTTAAATTTGATTTTGACAACGCTTGTCTCCCCTATTTGGCAGTGATCCCAATAAATCTTAAGAGAATCTAAAGAGAGCTGAGTTATTGTCCAAACAATGTTAAGTTATGTATATAAACACAAAGAGACAACAAGTTTCTTATTTTTTAAATCGATATTAAATCCAGCAGGTCACCTTTTTATAAAGACCAGCATATAAATAACGCACCCAAAGCGCATATAAATTGGGTGCGTTTATTTTTGCGTATTTTTTAAAAAATTACTATCTCAACTTTTACCTATTGATTGAGAACTGGACTAAATATCACCAGCTTAAATATCAATCGCAAAAACCCATTCTGGATGGCTCTGATCTTGATTAGCTGTAATTGCTGTCAATTTTGTTTTGATTTGTTCAGTTATAGGTCTTTCTGCTGGTAGCTTATACATTTCTACTTGCTTAACAGGGGTAACCTTTGCCGCAGTTCCACTGAAAAATACCTCATCAGCGATAAACAATTCGGTTTTGTCCACAGCTCGTTCGATGACTTCGATTCCTAGTTCTTTGGCTAAGGTAATTACGCTATCTCTAGTGATCCCTTCGAGAATATCTTGATCTAGTCCAGGAGTAATCAATTTACCGTCGCGAACAATAAAAATATTCATTCCCGAGGCTTCGCAGACTTTTCCTTGAGAATTCATGAGAATTGCTTCGTCAAAACCTGATTCAACCGCTTCTGTTTTCGCTAAAGAAGAGGTTATGTAAGCGCCACTGATTTTGCCGCGCAGGGGTAGACTGCGATCTTCTTGACGATACCAAGAGCTAATTCGGCAACTGATTCCATCTGGTGGTAAATAATCACCTAGCTCTAAACCGTAGATAAAAAAGTTTTTCTCGATTTTATGTAATCTGGGGGCAATACCTAGATCGGAAGTATAGACAAATGGTCTTATATAGAAGGGGTTAACCGGTTTATTTTTTTGAACAAAGTCGATAATTACTTGTTGAATTTTATCAGCAGGTAAATCGTAATTTAAAAACTTGGCACTATTGCTTAATCGCTTGGCATGTTGATCCAATCTGAATAATAATATCTGGTTGGAATTATCAGGATTGGGAATCCCTCGCATTCCCCCAAAAGCTCCAGTTCCGTAGTGTAAAGCGTGGGTTGCGATGGAGATATTGGCGTCTTGAAAGGGGAGAAACTGATTTTCAAAATAGGCAATAGGTAAAAAGTTATGCATAGATAATTAATCTAAAATACTAGACTTCCTATGATAACTGTTGAATGGTGATGTACCAAAAATCTAGGAAGGTTAGGCACTTGTGATTGTTTTCTTATGGGGATGCCTAGCTATTTAATTAATTTGCTGATTTGTAATGGCTTAATTTAAAAACTTACTGACTTAAAGTATCTGATTGGCGATCGCAGTTAATCAGATATTTTCAATTGAGTTTAAGTTTACTGTTCATCCCAATAAAAGCGGTAAAAGAGAAATTCGTTTTCAAACTGATGTTGGTCTACAACATGATGAATGATTTTTTGATCGATCAATTTTTGACCTAGTCTGATTGCTTCATCTAGGGATAGCTCTAAAATCTCTTGAAACCATTCCACTGTCTCACTACCAATAAAAGTTTTAGGGTACTTTTTGAGGCTATGGGTGCGATCTTTAATCGCGATGCCACCGACATTGCGCATTTTTGCCACTAACTCATCGATGTCAATTTCTTCTACTAGATCGTGAATCAAGATCTTGCTAGCAATTTCAACTTTTTCTTCTTTTTTCCAAACGATATAACCAAGCGAATCTTGAACTATAAGGTAGGCGAATTTTTCTTTTGTGGCTAAAAACTTGTTCCGACAAAGTTCTAGTGCTTTTGCTTTATCTTCTCTGGAGAAATTAGCATCTTTGACATAAAGTTTTTCTCGATAAGAAACTCCTGGCAAGTATTCTGTCTTGTCCTGAGCTTGTCTAATTAGATTGCAATAGTTAACTTTTTCACTAGTGAGGATGATCATTTTTCGTTGAGAAAAGGAGAGTAACAACTGTATTTTTGATTTTTAATAGAAAAATCAAATCAATGACGACTATTCCTATTTTTCCCAGATTGGAAGCCATAATTCAAAAGATCGTCAATTAGTTTTTCCTCAATTTATTCTGCTTCGAGATAGGCAAATTCGCACAAAGATTTATAACTGCAATATTGGCAATTACTTAGGGAAGACTGGGGTTGGAAGTCTCCTTCCGTTATTCCAGTAACAAGCTGTTCTGCTTGAGAGGCGATCGCTGCTAATTGTTCAGAATCCAAACTATATAGATAGTCATGACGTAAATAGGCAATATGGGCTTGCCCGTAGCCAAGTGCTTGGGCATATGCCCAGAGTTGCAGGTGGTGGTGTTCTGGGTTGATCTGGCGATCGCTTTTATAATCGAGTAGCCAGTTATCTCCGAGTAAATCAACTATTCCCGAAAATTTGATTGCCCCGATCTGTAAACTAATTGGTTGTTCTTTCTTGGTTGCCTGGTCGCGAAAGGGTTTGAAAACTTTGCTATCTAGAAAATCTGCTACTAAGGCGATCGCCTCATCTACTGTTTCACTAGTCGAGTTGGGGCTTGAATCTTGTTGCCAACTGAGGCTAGCAAAAGGTTTTAATTGCTCAGCAGCAAACAAGTTGTATTCAAGAGCAGTATGAATTAGCGAGCCGATCTCTCGACCCTGGGCGATACCTTCGCCAATGCCTGGGTGTCCAAGTAGGTATTGTAATTTAAATCGGTATGGACAAAGAGCATATTCGCTGAGAGCAGTGACCGGTAATTCAAAAATACCTGAACCAACAGATTGGGTTAGTAATGTTTGGTTGTTGGTGCGTTTTTCCGTAACTAGGATTTTTGTCTGAGAATCTTCTGTTGCTTTGTTTTCTGGCGCTTCTGTTTCGACAAGAGGAATGATTTCAATGGGAATATTGGCAGCAGTTAATCCTGGCGCAAGCAATGCCAAGTCACCTTTATCTGGTTGATTAGCTGTTAAAAGTAGATAATCTCTAGCTCTGGTTAGCGCTACATACAAAACTCGGATCGCTTCTGCTGATTCTTGTTGTTGTTTTTGATTTTCGAGCCATTTATATAAAACTGGCTTATGCCAATCGTTGTTTTCATCTTTGAGCTTAAGAGCGACACCTAGTTGACTACTAAAATAAGCAGCAGGGGAAGAAGACGGTTTTTCTTTGCTTAAATCAGCTACAACGACTAAAGATTTTTCTAAGCCTTTAGCTGCATAGATAGTCATTAGCCCTACTGCATTAGCAACTTCTAGGGGCGGGCGGGGGATTTCTGCTTCGTTGTCATAGATTTGTTTGAGATCTCTAACCACGCAAAAAATATCTTGAACTCCTGTCTCTAACTCTTGGATCAGGTTTTTAAACCCTTGCCAATCCGCATAGCGTCGCTTGCCTCCACTGAGGTTACTAATTACGGCACTGTAGCCAGTTAGGCGATCGCTTTGTTGTAGTAGGCGACTGGGTGGCTCGCGATCGCGCAACTTTAGTAACTCGCTTAAAACCTTTACGGCTGAGATCAAACTCGGTTCTTGACTGAGTTTGATTTTTTGCCACCAACTAGAATTTTGCTTCTCCGAATTTTGATGCGAACTAGTATTTTGGGCAGCCTCAAACAAAACTCGATCCGAGACGGTAAACCAAGGACTTCTGAGTACTGCCACCAGAGCAAGATCATCTTGGCTATCTGCCAAAAACCTTAATAATGACCAACCGTCTTTGGCTTCTCGGGTCACCAACAAATTACCTCCTCCTGCTGGGGCAATGGGAATATCCAGGGCAGCGATCGCTTCTCCATAAATTGCCAGGGGAGACCAAGTCCGAGTCAAAACTAAAATATCTCCTGGGGTAATGGGTCTGTGGGTTTGGGTTTGCTTGTCGTGAATTAAGGTTTGGCTATCAAGTATTTGTTTAATATGCAGAGCAATTTCTTTGGCTTCTTGTTGTTGCCTGATAGTTTTATCGGTTTTATATTCAGCTGCGATCGCTAAGGCTCGAATATAGGGAATTGTTTCTTTTTCTGGCTCACTGGTTATTTGCTTTGCCTGATTAGGGTCTTGCTCATGGGCTTGATCTGAAGGTTGATCTGTCGCTTGATCTGGGGCTATGTGGCGGAAAGCAGCTAAATCTTGATGATATTCACCAAATAAAGGTTCAAAAATTTGATTAATTTGGGTTACTAAGGGTTGATGGGTGCGGAAGCTAGTCCCCAGAACGACCTCTTTCCCTTGATTAGCTAAGATGCGATCTCGAAAGTCTTGAAAAATTTGGACATCTGCACGGCGAAAACCGTAGATAGATTGTTTAATATCACCAACAATTGTTAGTTCTGATTGTGCGGTTAATGCAGTTAATAACTCTGCTTGGGTGGGGTTAGTATCCTGAAACTCATCGACTAAAAATACTCGCCACTGCTGCTGATAACGGTTACTTACCTGGGTATTGGCTAAAGCTTTCAGAGCATAGATTTCTAAGTCAGTAAAAGTGAGAACTCTGGCTTGTTGCTTTAGCTCTGTTAAATAGCTAGTGACCTGGCTATATGCAGCTTTAAATGTTGGTAAGATCTCTTGTAACTGTTTATCTACTGCACCTAACTCTAAATTGATTAGCCCAGATTTGAGATGAGTTCTGACTAGTTCCCGTAAATTTTTGAGGGTATCTTTGACCAGTTTGACATCTTGCCAGTTTTTTTTGCTGCCAACATTGATCTTAATATTGTCGAGAGTGTCTAAGAATTTGGGGTTGTAATCTTCCTGTTCGAGAGCTGCGATCGCCAAAATAACATCTTGACGGATAGCTTCTAACTTATCCTCTGCCTTGCCGATATTATTCTCAAGAACTTCTCTTGCATCTTGCCAGGTCGGATCTTCAAATAATTGCTCAAAAGCCTTTTTTTTACTAGCTAACACTAGTTCTTGCCAATCTTGCTCTTCCTGTTGCAAAGCGAGGTGGGCAGTGTGAGGATCGCTCAATAAGCAATTCAGACTACTCTTCATTACCGAGTAAGGAATCTCAGTAAAATATTCTGAGGGTAAATTGCCCAAAGCATTATCAATGCTTGTTTGTAGCCAGATTTTACCCTTGGCATCCTCTAAGACTTTAAAGTTAGCAGGAATGCCTGCTAGTTCGGAATTTTCAGCGCAGATGCGACTGGCTAGAGCGTGAATGGTGCTGATTTGGGCAGCTTCGATTTCGGCGAGAATATCCAATCTGTCTGGAAGTCTTTGTTGGATTAGTCCGCGAATGCGCGATCGCAACTCCTGAGCCGCTTTTTCTGTGAAG
>CALKUU010000235.1 GCA_937996665.1 uncultured Xenococcaceae cyanobacterium
TGCGTTCGCTAGGATCGCAGATATCCAAAATCAACAACCAATTAATTAGTTATTGACAAAAATCAAGAATCAATCACCGAACTCCAATCATCATTTTTGACTGCTGATTCTAGTTTCTGGCGACGTTCGATTTCAGTCTCAGACATTGGCTCTTTTGCTAGTAGCTCGGTAGTAAGGGTACCATC
Source organism: uncultured Xenococcaceae cyanobacterium (assembly GCA_937996665.1). Classification (GTDB taxonomy): domain Bacteria; phylum Cyanobacteriota; class Cyanobacteriia; order Cyanobacteriales; family Xenococcaceae; genus Hyella. Next base: position 186 of record CALKUU010000235.1, read on the forward strand.
TGCCATTGCTTTTCTAAGCTTAAATTTCTTTTCTTCGTAAGCATTTCTTTCTGCTTCTGACATAGTTGCTTTGGCTGCTTCGCCAATAGTACTTGCCCATTTTCCCGAACCACCTTCATTACCAACAGGAGTGTAATCTAGTTCCCCTAGCCATTCATCCCTAAGATCTTCCATATCAAAGCGTTTCGGAACTCTGAAAGTTTTGACGCGAATAAAAGCGCAAACTGGCTCGCCGTGTTGGGCAAGATGTGACTTGAGCGATCGCATTACATCGCGTGAGTAACCAATAAATTGATAGATTCGTTCTTTATCTAAAACCGCATAAACCCCTGCAACTTTAGTGTTTTCTGCTTGATTTTGCCATTCTGATACTGAAACTATGTTCGTGCCATCAAGTTCTAAAGTGGCAGAATTATCACCCACACTATGTTCACTATCAGAACTATATAAAAGATCATGCAATCCCTGATGAGCGGTGGGAACATTCTGATGTTCGATGGGTTGTTGTTCGAGAGGTTTATTGTTTTCAGATTCCACAGATATTAGCCTAGATAAGGAGTTACCAATCATCCTATCTAAACAACTTAGAAAAGAAGCCGAATTTAAATAAGAATTTCAATTTAAGCGATTTGATCCTTACTTAATTGAGAATGAATTTAGTTTTTGCATATCATCTCAGATTCTCCTTCTATATTGCCGATTCTCTGCCAAAATAAATACACATTAGAAAAAAGATGAGAAAATTTTTGAGTTTTCAAGATTGATACTTAAACTAACCATAGTGTCTCGGTTTTGGTGACTCCTGTTTAAGCTAACTCTTTGTACAAGCTAGTTATTAAAGCGATCGTAATTTGCACCCATCCCCGAACTGCAATTCCGACTAAACCCAAAGTAGAGTTTGGATCACCTTAGAAAATGTCATTAATTAAACAACACAATAGACATAAATATAACTGATTCCCCCTTTTCTGGTGTATCAATAGCTACTTTACTTTTTTGACGCAAAATCTTTATGAGCAAAGACTTTTAGTCGTTATACAATACCTCCAACTAAGATTAAGTCATAGTTAAATACTCGAAGATCAGTAAACAAAAAATCTAAATCCAGGAATGTAATCTTTGAGGTTCGAGAGTAATGTATCGCAGCCAAGCAACAATTTTGGTTTGGCTCTAACATCATTATTAACATTATTTACCGTACCCAAAAATCAATTAAAACCTCAAAAAACTCCATTGTGCATATAGGCAACGAGACTAGCACAAATGATTTTCTTGCTAAGTGTTTATTATTATCAAAACATCTTGTATTACAATTCGTCTAAATAATTTTCACACAATAATACTTGATCTTGCCTGAACTGAGAATCAAGTTGTTTGCCAGATCTTTAAGAGTTGGAGGCGCTCCAAGTTTAATTTTTTTCTTTTTTAATTTAATAATTGTCGAATTTGTAAATTATCGGTATTTTCTCATTTGGTCTCTAGGTTTATTCGTAAAAACTACAAGAATAGTTTACGACCAAAAACTTCTAAGGCAAAACCAAATAGCTATTCAAACCGTTATTTTATAGCAACCCAGTTTAAAAAATAAAACTTTAAGATAATGAAGAGAAGCGTCGATTTTGAGAGGGTATTATCCTTAGTTGATAAGATCATCAGTCCTACCTACCTAAACCCCACCCAAGAAATAGTACTAAGAGAAGTTTGGAACGGTAAGACCTACACGAAGATGGCTTACGATTACAACTACGATCCTGAGTATATCAAAACTGTTGGTTGTAATTTATGGCATATACTATCTCAAGCTTTCGATGAGCAAATTAACAAGAGTAACTTTGTCCCTTTTATGAGACGAAAAATTAGCTCTTTAATAGATGAGATGGAAGGAGACAATTCGGAAGGATTGGCTTCAAACCAGGATTTAAACCCAAGCAAAGAACAAATCTGTAATTGGACAACAGCGCCGGATACGAAAAACTTCTTCGGTCGAGATGAAGAAATAAAGAAATTACATTCATTTAGCAAAAACCCTGACTGCCGTTTAGCTGTAGTTTCGGGAATGACCGGCTCAGGAAAGACCACACTGGTAACCGAGTTTGCCAAATCTATCAAAGAGCAATTTGACTGTGTAATTTGGTTTTCTTTGTCCCAACGTCCATCTCTTACCGAACTTCTCAACAAATATCTAAGCATTATCGCTCCTGACCAGATTAGCGGCTCGAACCCAAAAGAACTAAGTTTTCTCTTATCAGAATTAATCAATTGCTTGAGAGAACAAAGAGTTTTGCTAGTTTTAGATGGTCTACAGTGTATTTTAGAAGTCGACAACAATGGGATATCTTATAAACAAGGTTTTGAAGGCTATGGTCAATTCTTACGCTCAATTATCTCAACCAATCATCAAAGTCTTCTAGTAGCTACTAGCAGGATCAAGCCTAAATTACTTGAATATTATGCTAGCGACCAAGTGAGCTTTCTCGATTTACAAGGTTTTGATAAGAAAGCGACTATCTCCTTTCTTGGCGATAACATAGAAAATTCCCTAATCAAGAAAGAGTTATTGCAATTATCGAGAACATTACAGTACAATCCTCAATTACTAAAAATTGCGAACAATCATCTTGAAATGCTTAGCGAAGATGATGCCGAACAAGTAGTTAAGGATCTTTCCTTACTAGAAGAAATTGGTAATCTGTTTGAGCAAGAATTATCGTATCTTTTGCCATTGGAACGAGAAATAGTTTACTGGTTGGCGATCTCCTGTGAAGAATTATCTTCAAGCGATTTGAGTCGGCATGTAGAGCACTCACAATCAAAGCTAAAATTCACCTATGGTCTCAAATCTTTGATAGACAGATCGCTGGTAATCAAAGAAAATAATGGTTATGCCTTGATGCCAATTATGAAGCTCTATTTGCGACGCAAACTAGTTAAACAAGCTATTTAATTGAAGAGAGTAAGTGTTAATCGTATTTAAGTTTTAATGGAACAACATAAAATTGTTTTTGTCGATCATACGGCAGTTATGGGTGGTGCAGAACTTAGCCTCCTAGATTTGGCGGCTGCCTATGCTGAAACTAGCAAAGTACTGCTATACGAAGACGGAACTTTGCGAGAACGTCTGGAACAAAAAAGAGTAAGCGTAGAGATAGATAAAGCTTCAACGGCGATGCTAAATTTAAAAGCTTCGGGCGGACTAAGTTCTTTGTCATATATCCCGGAACTTTGGCGCATTGCTGGAAATGTTAGTCGTGTTGCTTCTGGCTATGATTTGATTGTTGCTAATTCGCAAAAGTCTTTTATTACTGCTGCTTTAGCAACTCTTCGCAATAGCCCCCCGGTTATTTGGCATTTACGAGGTATTTTAACTGCTAAGCATTTTAGTAAAATTAATCGCTTGGTAGCAATATTTTTCGCTAATCGCTTTGCCAGTCGGGTAATCGTAAATTCTCAAGCTACAGCTAAAGCCTTTGTAGCCGCAGGAGGGCGAAAAGAACTTTGCCACGTAGTTTACAACGGATTTCAATCTCAGAAATTTGATGTTGTAACTCCAGAGCAAACAGCTCAGATTCGGTCTCAGTTGGGAATTGGCGATGCACCTTTAGTTGGTTTATTTAGTCGATTATCATACTGGAAAGGACAGCATATTCTTTTAGAAGCAGTTAAAAAGCTGTCGAAAGTTCACGTAATTTTAGTAGGAGAAGCCTTATTCGGAGAGCAAGAATATGTTTCTGAGCTTAAAGAACTATCTACTGCCCCCGAATTAGAAGGAAGAATTCACTGGCTAGGTTTTCGCGATGATATTCCGACCTTGATGAAAACTTGCGATCTTGTGGCTCATACATCTACTGAACCTGAACCTTTTGGACGCGTAATTATAGAAGGACAGTTAGCTCAGAAACCTGTAGTAGCATCGGCTGCGGGGGGAGCGCTGGAATTAATTGAGGACGGAGTCAATGGCTATTTATTTTCGCCTGGGGATAGTTCTGCTCTGAGTAATTTAATTGCAAAGCTGATTAGTAATCCTTCTCAAGCGGAGATCTTGGCAGAAAAAGGTTATGAAAGCGCTAAGCAAAATTTTTCGCTGGAATCTACTCTAAAAAGTTTTAAGCAGGCAATTTCTCTAACTTAAATTTCCCTAACTTAGAATTTAACGCTTACAAGAATTCTCCTGTAATATAAAGTTTAGATAAAGAAGGCATTGGTGAACGAAATATAAAGTTTAGATAAAGAAGACATTAATCAAGATAGATATTTTAAAGATAAGTAGAAAAACTCAAGAATCGAGGCTTTCGTGAAGATAGCTAATTCTAAATTCAATTAGCCAAGATACTCAAAGCCACTGCTTCAGCAACTTTAATCCCATCAATCCCCGCCGACAAAATTCCTCCTGCATAACCTGCCCCCTCACCGGCTGGATACAAGCCAACCGTATTGATACTCTGGTAATTATCGTCGCGCTTAATTCGAATCGGCGAAGAAGTTCTAGTTTCAACCCCTGTTAGCACCGCATCATCCATTGCAAAGCCCCGAATTTTGCGATCAAAAGCGGGAATGGCTTCACGAATAGCGGCGATCGCATAATCAGGCAAACTAGAACTCAAATCTCCTAAAGTCACTCCTGGCTTATAGGATGGATAGACTTTTCCAAACTCAGTAGAGGGTCGATTTGCCAAGAAATCACCGACTAATTGCCCAGGCGCATCATAACTGCTACCACCTAACTTGAAGGCTCTTTCTTCTAGTTCTCTTTGCAAAGCAATTCCCCCCAGCGGATCACCAGGATAGTCCTCAGGCGTAATGCCTACGACGATCGCACTATTGGCATTAGACTCATCACGAGCATATTCACTCATCCCATTAGTCACCAATCGCCCAGGCTCCGAAGCCGCAGCGACTACTTTCCCCCCAGGACACATACAAAAGCTGTAAACCGAGCGACCATTTTCGCAGTGGTGAACCAACTTGTAATCGGCTGAGCCTAGTTTTGGGTGTCCTGCTTGAGAGCCGAATCGACATTGATCGATCAAAGATTGGGGATGCTCGATCCGAAAACCAATTGAGAAGGGTTTGGGTTCAAAGTAAACTCCGCGATCGCCCAACATCTGGAAAGTATCACGGGCGCTATGTCCCACCGCTAAAACCACATGTTTGCTAGCCAGAGATTTCCCATTTTCTAATTCAACCCCAACTACCTGACCCTGCTCAACTTTTAAATCTGCTACTCGCGACTGAAAGTGAATTTCTCCACCCAGCTCTTCAATTGTGGCGCGGAGGTTTTTAACGATGTTAGCTAACCGATAAGTACCAATATGAGGCTTACTAATATAGAGAATTTCGGGTTCTGCCCCTGCATTAACAAACTCACTCAAAACCTTACGACCATAGTATTTAGGATCTCTGACCTGACTGTAGAGCTTGCCATCAGAAAATGTTCCTGCCCCACCTTCCCCAAACTGAGCATTTGACTCGGGGTTAAGGCGTTTTTTAATCCAAAAACCAAAAGTATCCACACTGCGATCGCGTACCGATTTCCCTCTTTCTAACAAGATTGGACGTAATCCCATTTGCGCAAGCAACAACCCAGCAAACATGCCACAAGGCCCTGTGCCAATTACAATTGGGCGCTGCTTCCCCTTCAGTTCAGAAGCTTTAGCCACCATCTGATAAGACATATCGGGGGCAATCTTAACGTGGGGGTCTTTGCTAAATCGCTTTAATAATGATTTTTCTTGAGAAGTCTCAACATCAACGATATAAACTAGGACAATTTTTCCCTTCTTGCGAGCATCATAACTACGTTTAAAAATGGTGTAGCGAATCAATTCAGCTCGAGAAATCCGTAACTTCTTAAAAATTGCAGTCTCGATAGCTGATTCGGAGTGATCTAGTGGGAGCTTGATTTCGTTAAGACGGAGCATAGTTAGCCTAAGTCTGTTATTGAGAAGAAATATCGCAGCTTTTCATTCTACCTTGCTAAATTACAAACTCCACCCTTATTAACATAAAAAAACCTCAAGCTTGCGCCTTATCTTCAAGACTAAAGGATTTATGATTGAGAACAAAAAATCACCTCTTTTTCAAAATCTCGAAAATAGTTGAGACTAAGCATAATATTCTTAACAAAAAACACTTTAAACATCCAACTAAGTTAGCCCACAAAATAAATTAATAAGTTGAATTACCAACAGAACTACTAGGAACTTTTTGTAAATATAGTGTTAATTAAGTCAAAAAAATAGACTTAAGTCAGACTTAAATCAAACTTAAGATATACATTTGATTCTAATTTTTTAAGTTTATCAAGGATTAATACTGACGAAATCAACTAAATTTTTTAACTAAAATAAAATTTTGTTGTTTTCTTATAAAGTTTCAGCAAAGACACCTAAACTTCAATTTTCAAATAGGTGTTTCCTCCGCTACGATTTTAACTTCCAGGACTTACCATCTTAAGTAGCATCATTAATTACACAAACAGATATTTTAACTCTCATGAACAACCACCTACTTAAAAAAATTGCTGTTTTAGGTCTCTTAAACGTAACCTTAACTAGCTTTATCGCTCCCGCTCAAGCTAATGGATTTAGTGGAGAATCTGATTCGGAATTCTCTTTAATAGCAGGGGATAAGGTATTTCTAAATAGTGGTGGTAATTTTGAAGGCGACCCAAATGACTTTAGCGATGATGCCTTGATCTTTGCTAACAATGGCTTCACGATGAACAACTTGGGTAACACTATTCTACCCACAAAACGAAATAGTATTGGCGGTATTTTAACTGATGCTAATAACCTAAAAATCTTAGTTGATAATGCAGTTGCTGTTAATTCTAGTAATCCACAAATAAATGCTCCCAATAATCCATATAAGAATTTAACGCCTCCTCCTCAGGTAGATGAGCCTACAGTAAATATTCCTGGCTACGAAGATTTAATAACTGAAGAACTCAGTAAACGTGATGCCGATACTAATGGCGTTAGTTTCAATGCAGGAGCGAATCCCATTAATAACGTTAGTGATTGGAATCGTTTTTTCCCCGCTCCTGGCTCAGTTAGTGAACCAACTGTTGTAAATGTAACTAGTGGTTTAAATATTCCTGGTGGGGTTAATTTAGCAAACTATATTATTAACGTGAATGGCACGGTTAATTTTAATGGGGTGAGTTCTTTAGATAATGTAGTTTTGATCCTCAATAATGGCGGCATTAATCTTGGGGGAACTCAATTTAATAATTCTGCTATCTTCGCTCCAAATACAATCAATATGAATAGTACCGCTCGATTTAGTGGTGATAGTCTTATTGTTAGTGGAAGTGATGTTAATTTTGACGGTGCCACAGTTACGACAAGTGATGAAGACAAGTTGAGAGTTGTTGCCCAAGGTTCTATTACATACAATGCATCTCTTGATTCTCGAAGCACCCTATTAAGTGGTAATGATGTCAATTTCAATGCACAAACAACATTGCATGGATTCATTGCTGCCCAAAGCGACATTCGTTGTAATAGCTACTGCTCGGTTGTCGGAGTCAGTAACGAGCCTCCCAGTAACGAACCCCCAAGCAATGAACCTCCCAGCAATGAACCTCCCAGCAACGAACCGCCTAGTAACGAACCCCCAAGCAATGAACCTCCCAGCAATGAACCTCCAAACAACCCTATTTTTGCTGATTAGATCTAATTGGGAAGTAAATGCTCAAGTTTGCTGAAATTATTCACTAATAAGCTTTGTCGGCTTTACTTATGTGACAGATCCAAATTTTATTTAAATTGATCTTTTAATTAGATAACGGTTAGCACCTTTATCTAATTAAAGAGGATTTTAAAATTACAGTTGCTAGCTACAAATAAAATCCCAAGCCTGATCCTTGTCTTCAACATCAAAGTGCTTAACTTCGATACTTGAAAATAAACTATTGCTAATTGTAGCTAGCTTTTTGATCCACTTGGAGTCAGAAACGATCGCCTCTTTTTCAAAGTCTCGAAAATGGTTGAGACTAAGCTTAAGATCCTCAACAAAAGCCGCTACAGACATCCCCGACCAATGGTCGACTTCTGCATAAATTCTCAATTTATCTTCTTGTTTAAGCTTTTCTTCGATCAACTCAACCATTGTATTCATATCTTCAGCTTCAATTTTCTCTTTAATCCTGAAGCCGATTACATTTTCTATAGAATGGTCAATAAGTTCAATTGTCATAGTTTTAGATCCTAGCTATTTGAAAAAAATCTAGAGCGATCGTTGGTTCACCGAAAAGAAAAGTTTTCCCGAAAATACAAATTTACTATTTGCCTTCAAGTTAACTAGATGCGGGAGAATGATCGCTCAGCTTCTAATTCAAGTTTGAAAACTTTTTGGTGTACCTCTTCTAACTTGGGCAGGTTAAGAGTCAAAATTCCTTTTTTTAATTCGCATTCGACCTCGTCAACTTTAATTGATATTGGCAAAGGGACAACTCTTTGAAACTTACCGTAGTTAAATTCGGAATAAAAGTATTTCTGAGCCTCATTTTCGTTAGCTTCTTCTTTGTGATACTCTCCCGAGATAGTCACCTGATTTTGATCTACTTTTACCTCTAAATCGCTGACATCAATGCCTGGAATTTTCACTTTCAAAATCAAATCATTATCTATTTCCTGAATTTCCACCATCGGTGTC
>CALKUU010000236.1 GCA_937996665.1 uncultured Xenococcaceae cyanobacterium
ATCGAATTAAAAGATTTACAAGGAAGGAATAAACTCCCTAGTCTACCAATCATAAATCTTTTGGAATACTAAAATAGCGATCGCCTTTGTGATTTCAAATTTGTGATTTCAAAGCTTCTGCATAAACAAATGTTTTATAATCTTTCATAAAATATCTATACATCAAAGAGGTTAAGCAAGTTGAATGCATCGGAGAGAGCAAAAGGATTAGAGCTGACCACAAAAATAGCTTCAATTGTAAATCTTTTTAAAACTCATTTTCCTGATGTCAAAACAGACTTAAAACCCTGGAAAAATGATCCTGATACTCTCGAAATGGTCGATCCAGACTCAATAGATATTGGTTTTCACTTTCCCGGTTGGAGTCCTCGTATTCAGTGCAATAGCATCTTAATTCAAATTCGCTTTTATAAAGATCCCTGTGAATCAACAGAAAAATTTATTGGTTTAGAAACCGCAGGATTTAGTCATGTTGGTCAAGCATGGCATTTTTCCACAATTGAAAATTGGCAACTTTTAGGTGAATATCAACCTTCAGTACAAGTCAAAGAAAAATTAAAATTATTTTCTCGCCAGGTTTTTGAGCTATTTGGTAATAATCTCCAATAAATAGTCTCTAGCGTTACTAGCAATTTTGACAGTTTCCTCCTGATTTTGATCGCAAATTTGTCTACGACAAATCCAACCAATACAACTTTCTAGCTCAGACCAAAGTTGCAAATGCTCTACAGCAGGGGAAGCATAAAAATTTTCCTGACCAGAACCTAAAAGAGCCGAACTCCAATGAGTAAAATAATCATGGCTAAAACGATAAACAGGAAAATTTGCCCACAAAGGAACACCCCAACCATCTAAAGCTATTAAAGATTTAATCCTAGTTCCTTGCCAAGATAAAGCTAGAGCCGCTCCGATACTAGCTACTACTCCAGCACTAAATGCAATAAAAACAAGCTCTTCAGTCAATAGATTTGGTTGATCTCTTAACCAATGATAAAGATGCCAACTCGAATAACTAGGATATTGATCAGTTGGAAAACAGTAAATATTATTCTCTAAATCTAGTAAATGGTCAGAACCAGCTAAGAGACTTCGCAAAAAATCTATTGTTAGCTCAGAGCGATGAAAGCCAGGACAAATTATTAATTTCATTGAACAAGAATTAATTAATGGTTACAAAATACTAAGTATTCCTTGAGCGTGAGTATTTATCTTGATAGGCACGTTAGCTTGAACTTAATTATTCGGATAGCTAAGCTCAAAATTAAGCGCGGTTTTTCTCCAAAAATACTTTTCAGATTATTAATTACAAACTCACTCACTCGCAGGAAATACAGTGGTTACCATCTCACATCATCACCATCACGAATCGATTACAGAATCGGCAACGGATAAAGTTGCTGTCTTGCTTATGGGCTACGGAGAAGTAGAAAGCTACGAAGATTTTGCTAACTATAATGAACAGGCTCTAAATTTATTAACCGCTAAATTTGCTCCTGTTCCCTCCTGGATTTATCCACCTTTAGCTAAACTTTTAGCTATGTTTGATCTCCATGAGTGGGGACATCAACATGGTAATTTTATTTCTCCCCATAATCAAATTTTTGAGCAGCAACGAGCTGGGATTGAGCATAAATTACAGGACAAATGGGGCGATCGCGTTAAAGTTTTTAAATCTTTCAACTTCTGTCAGCCTTTTCTACCTGAGCAAGTTTTAGCAAACATCAAAGCAGAAGGCTTCAGTAAAATTTTAATCTATCCATTATTGGTAGTAGACTCAATTTTTACAAGCGGTATTGCTGTAGAGCAAGTTAACAAAGCACTAGCAAATCTAGGGAATCATGATTCTCATTGGGTCAAAAATATTCGTTATATCCCTTCCTTCTTCAATGAATCAGCTTATATTCAATTATTAGCTGAGATGGTCGAGCAAAAAATTATTCAAGAATTATCTCAAGCTCATCTTCCTTCAAGAATAGGCATCATTCTCATGAATCACGGCTGCCCTCATAAGGCAAAAGGATTTACTTCTGGAATAGATGAAAGCCAAGCCTTGTATGAACTAGTTAGAGCAGAACTAATTACCAAATATCCCTTAATTTCTGTTGGTTGGCTAAATCATGATACTCCTCTAATTGAATGGACTCAGCCTAATGTAAAATTAGCTGCTGAAAATCTCATTGAATTGGGCGCAGATGCAATCTTAATGATGCCAATTGGATTTGCAACAGAAAACCACGAAACCATTCTAGATGTCGATCATATTATCCATAATCTTCAACATCGCCATAAAACAATTAACTTTGTCAAAATGCCATGTGTAAACGACAGTGACAAATTTTTAACTATGGCAGCGGGTTGGGCAGAAAAACATATTGATAGTCTGATCACAGAAGAAGGATTTTCAATTAATCCAGAACTTGCAACCTTAAAAGCTAAAGCTCACCATCATCATCACTAAGATTACTTAGTAATTAAACAAAGGTCTAATAGTGAGGATTATTATTTCTCAATATGCACTCACTATTAGCAACCTTATAAATTACAAAAGTTTTACGCCTATCTTAAAATTCCAAATCTATAATATTTGGAGAAGCATATTGTAGATTTGCAAATTGCCGTTTCTATACAAACCAAACTCAAAAGGAAACTATGTCTGATTTAAATCGTGGCATCATGAAATTTAAAGGGGCAGACAAGCCCGTAGTTGTTGCTGTTTCAGCAGTAATTATTCTATCTAGCATTGCAATTTTAATAATGTGGGCTTTAAATTCTGCCTATGCAATTTAGTTAAAAAATCTGTTGCGCTAAACTCTTGCTCATTGTTCAATCATACGCTAGGATTATAAACCGTAGAACAAGAAAGGGTCGATGTCCGAGTGGTTAAAGGAGGCGGACTGTAAATCCGCTCGCTATGCGTACGTTGGTTCAAATCCAACTCGGCCCATAAAGTAAAAAAGCCAAGAGTAATTAAATCAACTCTTGGCTTTTTTTTACAAAACAATAAAAGTGAGGTTGATCACATTGATATATGTTATGGATCTCACTTAAAACAAAAACTTTATTACATAATGATGTGGTAGCTAAGAAATAGAGATAGAGCTACATAACAGGTATTTGTTGATTTGCCTCCAGTGTCATGGCTGGGGGCATTTTACTTTTAAAATCTGAAACAAAATCATCTAGGATAAATAAAATATAAAACCTTATGCCAAAATGTAAAGCGTGATAATTACCACTGTCGAAGAAAACATAACAACCCCAACAACAATTGCCCTTGGAAACTTCGATGGTATTCATCGAGGTCATCAAGCTGTTATGCGACCAGTGTTAAATTATCCCCAGAATGACCTATGTAAATCTGTAGTCAGCTTTGATCCTCATCCAAGAGAGTTCTTTTCTGGTCAGAAAATGACCTTACTAACTCCTCAAGCAGAAAAAGCCAGCTACTTAAAACAATTAGGATTCCAACAGCTTATTTTGATTCCTTTCAACCAAGCGTTAGCGAAACTAAGTCCTCAAGATTTTATTCAAGAAATTTTATTAGCCAAAATCAAAGCGCAAATAATCAGTATTGGTGAAGATTTTCACTTTGGATATCAAAGAAAGGGTAATGCCGAACAATTAAAGGAAATAACTGCAAGGTTTAACACCAAAACTTACATCAACTCTCTTTTCGAATACGAAGATAATAATCAAAAATCAGTCCGAGTTAGCAGCTCTCTAATTAGAAAAGCTCTAGAAAACGGCAATGTTCAACATGCCAACCTCATGTTAGGTAGATCTTATCTCCTTCAAGGAAAAGTTATTCAAGGACAACAATTAGGAAGAACTATCGGATTTCCAACTGCTAATTTGTCTTTACCCAATGATAAATATTTACCTTGTAATGGAGTATATGCAGTCCAAGTTGATTATCAAAATAAAATCTTGCCCGCAGTTATGAATATTGGCTTAAGACCAACTGTATCAGGTCATTCACGCACAGTCGAAGTCCACATTTTAGACTGGGCAGGAGATTTATATAACCAAAATCTGAAAGTTAGTTTACAAGAATTCTTACGCCCCGAACAAAAATTTCCTTCTTTGTCTGATTTAAAACAACAAATAAGTTTAGATTGCCAGCAGGCAAAAAAATTATTAAATAACTTAAAAATAATCTAATTTATAACTCGCCTACATTGAAATAATCAAGCTGTTGAGCAAGAGGATGACAAGACTGGCAACTATTATGATTAGCTGGTTTCGGAAGTTGGACATTCGGATGTAAAGCCTTGAGATATCGAGAGTTTGAAACGTATTTGGGCAAAGTTTCTCCAACTACAGAAGGACGAGAGTTATTTTTGAGATAAATCCAAATAAAATTAGCAGAAACCTTAACTGAAGTTGGTAAAGCTACACCATAATGATTCTGGGAACTGTTGAGAATTTTTTGCCAACTTTCTGTAGGTAATATTTGAGCGGGAAGAGGAATATGGCAACTAGAACAATTCCGAAGATAAATATCTTGGCTAATATTCTGTTGATTAGATCCAGCCTGGGCATAATAATCAGGATTTGCCAATGATACTTGAGTTGTCAATAACCAAAATATAGCTATTAAAGTTAATAAGATCCATTTTTCTACAAATCTAACTTGTGATGAAAATTTCATGTTAGCGTTGACAGTCACTCTCAATAATTTATAATTCTAAACAATCTTGATTCAATCTAAAACTATTTTAAAATCTAGATTTTTACAAATATTTCTTTTCTTTTTACTATTCACTGGAGCAATAGTTGTTCTATTGCCTTTAATAATAATATTTCTTACTTCATTAGCAAAAACTAACGTTACAAATTCTCATATTAAATTTAATAATTTCACGTGGAATAATTATCAAGAAGCTTGGGAGCAAAGTAAATTTATAATTGCTTTTGCTAATTCAACTATTATTTCTTTAGCCGTTACAGGACTACAAATATTAACATCTGCTTTTGCTGGATATGCCTTATCTAAATTGAAGTTTTCAGGAAAAAAAGTAGTATTAACAATAGTTATTACTACTTTAATTATTCCTTTCCAAATACTAGTAATCCCAATTTTTATTGTTTTAAAGTGGAGTAGTTTAATTAATACTTATTGGGCTTTAATTTTACCAACAGCAGCTAATGGATTTGGAATTTTCTTGATGCGACAATACTTTGCTAATATACCTGTTGAAATAGAAGAAGCAGCTATATTAGATGGGGCTAATCGCTGGCAATTACTAGTTAATATAATGCTGCCTCTATCCCGTCCTGGTTTGATTACCTTATTTATTTTTACTTTTATAGCTGAATGGAATGACCTATTTAAGCCTTTGGTTTTTACAACTCGTCCAGAATTAATCACAACTCAATTAGTTTTAGCCAGTTTTCAAGAAGAATTTACCAGTAATTGGCCTCTAATGATGGCAGCTATTGTAATTAGTACAATTCCTGTAATAGCTTTATTTCTATATGGTCAAAAATATTTAATCCAAGGTCTTAGCTCAACAGGAATAAAAGGTTAAGTTGTACTTTTACTACCAAATTAAATCACCAATAAAAGTACAACTAGTTTTAACAATTTAGATCAGTGACAGCCCCTAAACTACTTGACGAAACTAACTTTGCATATTTCGCTAAAACTCCTCGAGTGTAACGAGGTTGTGGTGGTTGCCATTGAGACTTACGCTGAGCTAACTCACTCTCAGAAACATTAATTTGTAATAGCTTTTTATGAGCATCAATAGTAATGCTATCGCCTTCGTTAACTAAGCCAATAGTGCCTCCTACTGCTGCTTCTGGAGCAACATGACCAACAACTAAACCATAAGTACCACCAGAAAAGCGACCATCAGTTATTAGACCTACGGAGTCACCTAAACCAGCACCAATAATTGCTGAAGTAGGAGCAAGCATTTCTCTCATGCCTGGTCCTCCTTTCGGTCCTTCGTAACGAACGATAATAATGTCTCCAGCCTTAATTTTGCCATCAAGGATTGCAGCTAAACAATCTTCTTCTGATTCAAAAACCCTTGCAGGTCCAGTAATTTGAGGATTTTTAACACCACTGATTTTCGCTACCGCTCCTTCTGTAGCAAGGTTGCCTTTCAAGATTGCTAAATGCCCTTGCTTGTACATAGGATTATCCCAAGCTCTAATTACATCTTGATCAGCAGAAGGAGTTTCAGAAATATCAGCTAAAACTTCGGCTACGGTTTGACCACTAACAGTAATTGCATCACCATGTAATAGACCTTGTTTAAGTAACATTTTCATGACTAAAGGAATTCCGCCAGCTTTATGTAAATCTGTCGCTACATATCTGCCAGAAGGCTTTAAATCACAAATTACTGGTACACGTTGACGAATAGTTTCAAAATCATCGATGGTCAGTTTGACCCCAATAGTATTAGCGATCGCTAATAAGTGAAGAACTGCATTAGTTGAACCACCAACAGCCATAATTACCGAAATTGCGTTTTCAAAAGCTTTGCGAGTCAGAATATCTTTGGGCAAAATTTGCTTTCTAACAGCATCAACTAAAACAACAGCAGACTGTTCTGTGCTTTCTGCTTTTTCTTCATCCTCGGCTGCCATAGTTGAGGAATAGGGCAAACTTAAACCCATTGCTTCAATCGCTGAAGACATGGTATTTGCGGTAAACATACCTCCACAAGAACCAGCACCGGGACAGGCATTTTTTTCAATTGCTGTTAATTGCTGCTCATCAATTTTGCCAGCACTAAATTGTCCTACTGCTTCAAAAGAACTAACTACAGTTAAATCTTCACCATCGAGATGGCCTGGCTTAATTGTGCCGCCATAAACAAAAATGGAGGGAATATTCATTCTAGCGATCGCAATAATTGCTCCAGGCATATTTTTATCGCAACCACCAATTGCCATAACTGCATCCATACTCTGACCGTTACAAGCAGTTTCAATTGAATCGGCAATTACATCACGAGAAACCAAAGAATATTTCATGCCCTCAGTTCCCATCGAAATACCATCACTAATGGTAATCGTGCCAAACATTTGGGGCATAGCACCTGCTTTTCTTAAAGCTGCTTCTCCTCGAATTGCCAAGGTATTAATACCCATATTGCAAGGAGTAATAGTGCTATAACCATTAGCTAAACCGACAATGGGTTTATTAAAATCTTCATCTTGGAAACCTGTAGCGCGAAGCATAGCGCGATTAGGCGATCGCTGATGTCCTTTAGTTACTTCTTGACTACGACGATTTTCTGACATGAAATTTTCCTTTGTTTAAAGATCAGTAATTACCAATTCAATCTCTGGCGAGAGTAGATTATATGACTTTTAAACAATCTTAGATCTAAATAATGTTGTTGAATTATGCAAATCTAGCTTTCTTTATTACAAAACTTTAAGCTAAATTGTATTGTGTTAATAATTCTTTTTTCCCCAGAATTGCCAGCCATTGCTAATCCTCAAAAAATAGCTTAGATGAATAAATCTCTTCCACAACCAGATAAAAAAAATGATTGGCGATTGTTTTTGACCTTAATTCCTTACATTGGCAAAAACAAAAGAATTTTATTAATTTCCTTAGTCTTATTATTTCCTCTAGCGATCGCTGGAGCTATTCAACCTTTAATTATTGGTCAGTCAATCTCTTTATTACAAGGAGAGCCAACTTGGAAAATTTTACAAGAACAAACTACAGCAAACGGCATAAATTTACTAGTTGGGATCTTATTAGGAACAGTCTTAATCAGATTAATGTTTGCTTCGGCTCAAGGGTATCTGGTTCAAAAAATTGGTCAAGAAATTACTGCATCGGTAAGAGATGAGCTATTTAATCACGTTGTTTCCTTGTCTTCCAAGTTCTTTGATAAAACACCAATTGGCAGTTTAGTAACCCGTCTTACTAGCGATGTAGAAGCTTTAGGGGATGTATTTGCTAGTGGTGCAATTGGGGTAGTTAGTGACTTTATTTCAATTTTCGCAATCGTGGTCACAATTTATCTTTTAGACTGGCGTTTAGCTTCAGTTTTAGTTTTGATGTTGTTTCCAGTAACAGCTTTAATTATTTACTTTCAGAAACAATATCGCAAAGCTAATTATAAAGCGAGAGAAGAGTTATCTAAATTGAATTCGATGCTGCAAGAAAATGTTGCAGGGATAAACATCGTTCAATTATTTAATCGGGAAAAATATAATTCTGAGCTTTACCGTTCTGTAAATGATAAGTATAGAGTTGAAGTTGATAAAACTATTTTTCATGATTCAGCAGTATCCGCAACTTTAGAATGGATTGCCTTAGTTGCGATCGCTGGAGTACTTTGGATGGGAGGATTTTTAGTTCTGCAAGAAGCAATTAATTTTGGAGAACTATCTGCTTTTATTTTGTACGCCCAAAAATTATTTAATCCTCTAAGACAGTTTGCAGATAAATTTACAATGTTCCAATCAGGCTTTACAGCCATTGAGCGCATTAATGAACTACTAAATGAAAAAATAGATATTCAAGATACTGATCACAGATCATATTCTATTAATACGTTAAGCGATCGGTATTCTTCTCGGGGAGAAATTTGTTTTGAGAAGGTTTGGTTTGGCTATAAGCCTGATGAGTACGTAATTAGAGACCTTAGCTTTAAAATTAACCCAGGAGAAAAAATAGCTTTAGTGGGTCCAACCGGTGCAGGGAAGAGTTCAATTATTTCTTTACTCTGTCGTCTTTATGAACCAAGTCGAGGCAGAATTTTAGTCGATGGAATTGATATTCGAAATATTCCGCAAGCAGAACTTCGCCGCTATATCGGAGTAATTCTTCAAGAAAGCTTTTTGTTTGCAGGAGATGTGCAAAGAAACATCACCTTGGGAGATGAATATAGTTTTTCTAGAATTGAGAGAGCTGCCAAGTTAACTAATATCGATAGTTTTATTAGAGATTTACCCCAAGGCTACCAAACCATTTTGCGAGAACGAGGGACAAATATTTCTGGAGGACAAAAACAATTATTAGCTTTTGCCCGTGTCGCAATTCGCGATCCTCATGTTTTGGTTCTTGATGAAGCAACTGCTAGTTTAGATGTTGGCACAGAAGCTTTAGTCCAGTCAGCACTAGATGACTTACTAATAGACAGAACTGCCATTATTATTGCTCACCGTCTTTCTACTATTCGCAATGTCGATAAAATCTTGGTACTCAAAAGAGGAGAA
The DNA here is from genome assembly GCA_937996665.1 of uncultured Xenococcaceae cyanobacterium. Classification (GTDB taxonomy): domain Bacteria; phylum Cyanobacteriota; class Cyanobacteriia; order Cyanobacteriales; family Xenococcaceae; genus Hyella. The sequence continues at coordinate 9,202 of CALKUU010000236.1, forward strand.
CTACTAGAGTTTGGTTCTCATGAAGAGTTAATCAACTTAGATGGTTTATATGCAAGCCTTTATAAACTACAAATGCTTGATACTTAAAAATTTGTCTTGAAAGATATATTCAAAATATTGATGATAATTAACTTAAGATTTAATTTTGATTTAGAGAACACTTGTTGTATTAAGCAAATTCAAATACAAGAATATAGATATCTAAAATACTGATCAGTGATCATATTCTATTAATACGTTAAGCGATCGGTAAATTGACCTTAACCAAGACTGATGTGAATGATTACGATTGCAACCAAGGAAAATTTAGATTTTATTCTTAAGTTCTTTCCTAAAAAGGTAATTGTATGCCTAGTCCAACAGAAAGATTATTGTCTTCCCTTACTCTTAACTGATGCCAAGTTGAAGAACCAACTCTGTTAGTTAAATAGAATTCTAAGATAGGATTTCTATCCTCATCAAACTCTAAACCGAGTATTGAGTTAGGATGCCAACGCAATGATGTAGTCCAAGGAATTTCATCTTCTAAACCTTCATTACCCAAGCTATTTCCTTCCCCAGCAAAATTTGCTCCTAATTCTGCTACCAAGCTAAATTGATCAGCAAATCCTAATGAACCTCCCACATTCAAACCAGCAAGCTCTATTCCACTTCTTTGAATAAATCCTAAAGTTGGTGTTGCCCAAACAGCAGTATTTTTAGAAATTTGATATTGAATTGGCACAGCAAAAGTAATAATTAACTGTTTTCCCTCTTCTATATCGTCTCCTCCAGGAGTGAAAATCGGTATTTCTTGATCGAAGTCTGTATTGGCAAATGAATCTCGATCTTCATTTAAGAAATTCAAAAAAGGTTGATTAGTAATACTGGCAGTTCCAGCAAGACTAAGAGTAAAGGGAGAATCTTCTGCCTGGTTTAGTAACCTAATTTTGGCGCTATAACCCTGCTCAGATTCATCAATATCTCCTGAAATGTAATCTAAAAATACTCCCAATTCTAAGTCTTTGAGCAATCCATAGCGTAGAGAGCTTAAAACTCCTTGTGAGCCTACTTGTAAGTTAGCTATAAAATCTTGACTATTAACAATGCCCCCATCAAAAAAGGCTAATCCATCTGTGGTTAGAGGGAAATCTTGAGTAGAAGCATTTTGCTTAAAGCGATCGCTATATTTTCGGTTAGCTGTAAATAAATCTGGTAAAAATCTCAGATTTGTTCCAAAAGCAACCAAATCACGATCAGCAGTTAAGCTTAATGGTCCAAAACTACCAAAAGTATTAGAGGCATAAACATCTAACCCTAAACGAGGGTTAATCAAATAACGAATACCCCCGTTATAGGCGATCGCTCTAGCTGGATCACCAAATTCACGACTAATGCTGTTATTTCCAGTTAAAGGAACAAAAATATCACTCCAGAAAAATAAACGAGGATTAATTTCATAATTTAAACCTCCAGCTAAGCCAAATACTGTGCCAAAATCTTCATTTTCCCCAGGTAAACGCTGAAAAAATCCAGCAGTGCGATCGCTAAAAAAGCCAATTGTTGGTGCAATTGTAAATTGCCATTTTTTACCAATATCAGCAGTATAGGGAGTTGCAATTGCGATAAAGAGATTACGATTATTGATTTCAATATCTTGTCCTTCACCAGCAAAGCGAAAACCTCTAGTTCCCCAAGAAACAGAGGTCACTCCACTTAAAGCTTGAGTTTTAGCTTCATTTTCCCAGAGCCTAAATTTTAGTTCGCCAACTGCTGCTTGGTTTTCAGTTCGTTCACTAGTAAAATTTCCTTGTCTAGCAGGGCTACTGCTGTCGATAAATTGAAATTGAAGTGCTAGTTGTAATTGATCAGAAATTCCCCAAATAAAACCTGTATTAAAATTGGCTGCTGTGTCATCATCATCAACACCGCCAGGAACTAAATTAGGTAAGAAGAATAAGCGAGTATCAAAGTTAAGGATTAGTTCTCCTCGTTTTAGTTGTTTAGCTGTTGGTTGAGTTTGAATTTGTTCGCTTAAAGGAGTGAAGGTAAGAGAGTAGTTACTTTTTTGAGTTTTATTATGCTTTATAGAATTATCTTTTTCTGCTAACACGGGATTGATTAAGCACAAGCAAGCTAAATAATTGAATAAGTTAAACAATAAGAAGTTCCGCAAGATATTTTTAGGCATAAGTTCTGTCTGTTAACGACGTATTTTGAAAACTCAATCTGAAAAATTTTATCAGCTATTTTTTAGAGAAATTTAACTAATTTTTTAACTTGCCCTTAATTTAATTTTGCAAATTACTGATGTAGGAAATTTAGGTGATTTCGATCAATTTTGCGAGATTTAATTTATTTGGTGCTACAACAAGGATTGAATTGCTTTGTGTGAGCTTGTTTTAATTTAAAAATTACTAAATAGAAGTTGTTTTGGCTATTATCTTTTTAATTTGGTTATTAGGTGCAATCAGCGATCGCCTCTGGTTTTGGCTAGATCATTCTGTTCCCGCTTGGGATCAGGCTGATTATATGAATGGGGCTTTAAATTATGGCTATGCACTGCAAAATTTTCAGGGATTTAACGAAGAATGGCGGCGTAGTTTGTGGTTATTGTCTAATAAAATTCCCCCTTTACATTATATTTTGACTGCACCTTGGCTAAATTTATTTGGGAAAAGCGAGGATATTGCTAGCCTAGTCATGCTTGGTTATAGCGCGCTGCTTTTAATTGCGGTTTATGGTCTGGGCAAAACTATTTTTAATCGACAGGTAGGAATTATTGCCGCTATTTTGTGTCAGATTTTGCCTGGTCTTTACTACTATCGTTTGGAATTTTTACTCGATTTTCCCCTAACTGCTTTAGTTTTTGCGAGTTTTTGGTTATTGACAGTTTGGAAGCAAAAAAGAAATTCTTGGTTAATAGCAATTTGTTTTGGTATTAGCCTAGGGCTATCTTTATTACTGAAACAAACAGCTATTTTCTTTTTAATCACACCAATTATCTGGGTTGGTTGTGGTTTCCTGAAAAGCCGAAGATGGACAAGATTGGTTCAGTTATTGATGTCCTTGATAATTAGTATCGCTCTTTGTTTTCCTTGGTATCGAACTAATTGGCTTTTAATCCTAACGTCAAGCAAACGAGCAACGATTGATTCGGCGATCGCTGAAGGTGATCCTGCTCTTAATACTCTTGATGCTTGGGTTTATTATCTTAAAACTCTGCCTTATCTCTTATCTTGGCACTTATTGATTATTCCTCTAGTGGGATTATTTATTTATTTGGTTGCTAAGTTATTGAAAAAACCTGGTTGGACTGCTTCTAAGCTCAGCTTGAAATATCCTCAAGAACTTCGCTGGCTGTTAGTTTATATCGTTGGTGGTTATTTATGGTCTTCTCTGAACGTTAATAAAGATGCTCGCTATATTTTGCCTCTGCTTCCTGCGATCGCTTTGTTTATTGCTCTAGGCATCAATACTTATCATCGTTCTCTGCGTGGTACAGTTCGCAATTTTTCAATTGGGTTGGCAGTTATTTTAATGTTGCTAAATCTGTTTCCGATTGCGAATTCGAGTATTGCCGAAATTCTTAGTCCGCGTACTCAAAATCAACCCTATTTAGGTAAGCCCTATCCTCATCCCGAAATTGTTCAAGAAATTATCAACACTGATCCTTATTTGCGTTCTACTTTAGGTGTTTTACCTTCTACGCCAGAAATTAATCAGCATAATTTTTCTTTCTATGGTGGTGAGCACAATTTTCAGGTTGTAGGTAGACAAGTTGGAGTGAGAGAACAAGAGGTAGTTGCCGACTCGCGATCGCTCAATTGGTTTGTCACTAAAACTGGTGACCAAGGTTCTGTCCCCGAACCACAAGCTCAAATTACTAATTTAGTAGCCAACAGTAATGACTTTAAATTGCACCAAAGTTGGGATTTACCCGATCAAAGCAAAATTGAGCTTTATCAGTCCCAGCAACCTGTGACGAAAGTTAAGTTTATTTCCCCTAAAAGCGATCAATTTTCCCAACTTCAGATCACTGATCTGCAAATTATTGATCAAGTTGCTCCTGGACAAACTGTTCCTATTAAATATCAGTGGCGAGGTAATGCTGATGTTTTAACTAAAGGGCTGGTTTTACTTACTTGGTCATCAGTTGATTTTGATAACAATCAAGATATGTGGCTACATGATCATGCCTTAGGATTTGGCATGCTTGATCAAGATCAAATGAAGCTTAAGTCACCTCAAGGAAAATTTCAGGTAACTGAAGATACAGCGATGTTGATTCCTGCCAACATTAAACCTGGTAAATATCAGCTTTCAATTCGTTATCTCAATGTGCCTAAAGAGAGTAGTTATGAAATTAAATTAAATCAGCCGAGGATTATTGAAGTCGTTGCTAACATTAATTCTCCTGCGATCACAACTAAAGAATTAGATTTAAATACACAATTGCGTGCGATCGCCCCGACTATGGCAACAGGAATTTCTGCTCTAGAACCTGTTTTTGCTCAAACTGCACGGATTAATCAATATGATGGCAATCAAAGTTATTTACAACAAACAGAAAAATCTCTTACTTATCGCTTAGCGAATGATCAGTTGACTAATCAGCAAAAAATTGATTGGAGCTATGCGATCGCTTTATCAAGAGTTTTACAGCAAGATGTTGCTGGGGCAATTAAATCTTGGCAATCAATTACGAAAATTGATCCTGAAAATCCTTATGGCTACGCTTATTTAGCTTTTGTTTATCTATATGATTGGCAGCCTCAGAAAGCAGAAAGGGCTTTACAACAATCTACTGCCCTAAATCCAGATATTACCGAGGTCAAAACTTTAAGCGGTGTAGCAGCTTTAATGCAGGGGAGATTTATTAAAGCTTGGAATCTGCTAATTGAAAATTAAAAATTGCTTGGTAACTATTACTTGAACAGGGTTTTAATTTCTTTGAGTAAAGCAAACTCTTTTTGAAAATTACCAGGATGGGTAAAAATTCCTTGGGAAGGACTGAAGAGAAAAGCGAAAACAAATATTGTTGATGTTACTAAGACGATTGCTGGTCCCGAAGGGAGATTAAAGTAATAACTCAAATACATGCCAACAATGCTTGATAAAATGCCGAAAAATACGCCTAAAAACATGACTTTGTGTAAACGAGTAACTAATAGATAAGCCGTTGCTGCTGGAGTGATTAGCAAAGATAAAACTAAAACTACTCCTACCGCTTTGAGGCTAGCAACGATAGTTAAGCCAATCAACATCATTAATCCTAAATCTAATAAATTGACTGGCAAACCTACTGCCTGCGCACCTAGTTTGTCAAAAGAATAGAAAAGTAACTCTTTGTATAAACAGATCACTACTGTAATCACAATGACAGCGATAATTATGGTGTCGCGTACTTCATTAGCTGTAACCCCGAGAATATTGCCGAAGAGAAAGTGGTTGAGATCGATTTTGTTATCTTTTTGAATAATTGTAATTAGAGTTATTCCCAGCGCAAAAAAAGCTGAGAAGACAATTCCCATCGCTGTATCTTCTTTAATGTTAGATTTGGTTCTAATTAGATTGATAAATGCTGTACTGATTAGACCTGCAATGAATGCACCAACAAAAATATTGGCTCCAACAATATAAGCGATCGCTAATCCTGGCAAAACAGAATGGCTAATGGCATCACCTAAAAGGGCTAATCTTTGCACCATTAAATAGCTGCCTACTACTGCACAAATAATGCCAATGATCACAGCAGTAATTAGCGATCGCTGCATAAAGCTATATTGCAATGGTTCTAAGATAATTTCCAGCATGAAATTTTATAAACTGCTTTTGATTGAGGTGAATGTCACTTGATGATTCTTTAGCTTACAATTCCTCGTAATTGCTCAATAATAAGATTGAATTGAAACAAAAGTGATTTCTGAAAGAGCTTATTGGTTAGCCTGGCTACAAATAAAGGGTATCGGTGCGACTTTACTCAAAAATATTTATCAATATTTTGGTAGTGTATCTCAAGCGTGGGAAGCAACTTTAGTTGATCTTCAACAGGTTGAGGGTGTTGGTTTAAGTTTGAGCAAACAAATTATTAGTCAAAGATTCAAGATTGATCCTGAACAAATTTTGGTTCAGCATTTGCAATCAAATCCTCATTTTTGGACGCCATCAGATCCAGATTACCCAAGATTATTATTAGAGATTCCGAGTCCTCCACCTCTTTTGTATTACCGAGGTCAAGTTGATTTAAATGAAAATTTGGGTAAAAAGCCTGCGATCGCAATTGTGGGCACTCGTTATCCGACTAAATATGGTCGTGATTGGACAACTAGGATTAGTGAAACCTTGACTCAAGCTGGTTTCACAATTGTTTCAGGAATGGCATTAGGTATTGATACCGCAGCTCATACTGCTTGTTTGCAGCAGCAGGGAAGAACGATCGCTGTGCTGGGAACTGGTGTGGATATTGTCTATCCTTCTCAAAATCAGCAGCTATATCAAGCTATTCAACAGCAAGGCTTGATTGTGAGTGAATACCCTGCGGGAACTCAGCCTAATCGCGTTAATTTTCCTGCTCGTAATCGGATTATTGCTGGTTTAGCTAGAGGAGTTTTAATTATGGAAGCACCTCAAAGATCTGGGGCTTTAATTACGGCTCGTTATGCTAATGAATTTTGTCGGGATGTTTATGTACTTCCTGGCTCGTTAGATAATCAACAGGCTTTGGGTTGTCTAAGACTTCTAAATAATGGCGCTCACGTTATCCTTGGAGAGCAAGAACTATTAGAAATGATTGCTTTGATGCCTCAATTAGATGCTGAGGTTTTGGCGAAGAGTAATCAATATGATCTTGGTAATAAGAAAAAAGCTCAGCAAAACAATGATAATCATCAAATACAGACCAAGAAAAACATGAAGCCACCTGATTTAGAACCAGAATTAGCTTTGATTTTGCAAACAATTGAGGCTGATTATGACTCGCTTGACGCGATCGCTTCTCAAACTAATTTGGATACAGGTAGTTTACTTGCTTCATTATCTCAATTAGAGTTGATGGGTTTAATTACCCAATTACCAGGAATGAGATATCAACTTAATTGACCAATTTAATCCTGTTATTTTTTGGTATTTATCTTAGTCAAAAAAATAGTAATATCTTTTTGTCAATGTATGGTTTACAAAACTAAATATATTTGTTATATTAATTTACATAAGGAATTAGCCAAGTAGCAGCTAAAACTGTTTATTTAACTCTGATAATAAAAAACTTTATTTATAGAGCGGCATAGAGTTTGAAGTTAAAACTTTTTCTCCTCTGTTTTGACAAATCTCGTACTTTGAATTTTTAGTAATTATTTAAAGTACATTCCAGATAAAACTTGTAATTACTAAAAAGACAACGTTTATCAACATTGATTTCTCCTGACAAGCCTTGGTGTAAGCGACCAAGGTTTTTTAATGCCCAAAAATTCTTAATTACTATAATTAAAAATTCAAAATTTTATCTTTTTATAATAAATTTTTTCTAGTTATAGGTATTTATGATACAGAAAAATATATTTAAGATAACTAAGATAATCTTTATAAATCAATTTGTTTGAGGTGTCTGTCAACATTGATTTCTCCTACTTAACGTTGGTGTAAGCAACCAACGTTTTTTAATTTTTTGTCTCAAATATGGCTGATTCTTGCTCTACAAACTTGAGAATCTTGGTAAAGTCTTGATAGATAACGTGAGTATTATTGGTATTGAGAATAGGGACATGAACGAAGAGACAAGAACTTTTGAGATGATGGCGACTTAAATAGCTTAAAACTTGATAGTAAAGACCTTCACACACGAAGTTACCAGCATCATGACTGATAGAGGTATTAGTTAGGCAAGAGACTAGTTTCGTTAAATTAACTTGAGATTTTTGGCAATCATCATCACACTTCGCATTAGATTCAATTGTTAGCTGGTCTCTGGTTTCAGCCATGCCACAACAAATAATGGTTTGGGGTTGAATTTCTTGAATTTTGGTGATTACTTGTTGACTAGCAATATTTGTATTGACTGGTAGTTTTCTTAAGTAATAAAGATTGTGATTTTGATCTTGGTTAAGAATTGCCAATAAATCATCTGATGAATTCGAAATCTGATGGGGTAACCAAGTTGCAAATGAGGTTAATAAGACAACCATAACTATATTTATGTTGACATTTACTGATTTTGAGGATCAACTACTAGAGAGAAATCAATTTCTGGATAGGCTAATTTTAAGCCGGCATCTTTAATTTTCTGATTAGATAATCTTGTGTTGTAAGCTCGTGTTGATTTTTTAGTTTTGTCCCAAGTGATGCCTGGTAAATTATGAGCTTTAAATAAGCGTTGGAAAAATTCTCCTGTTGTTAGACATTGATCGCAACTTACATGATAAATCCCAGCTAATTTTTGCTTGCGAGCAACCTCGATCGCATTAACAATATCTTGTAAATGAATCCAATTGCTGTAGTCTTCTCCTGATCCTGGTCTGGTGGTTCCTGCTGCACGACCAAAAATTTTAATTAACTCTCTGCCTTGACCATATATTCCAGCTAATCTAAGAATACAAACTTGGAGATTATCATTATTTGCCGATAATAAAACTGACTCAGTCTCAGTTAAAATTTTGCCCCCTTCGGTGACTGGGTTAGTAGGAATAGTCTCATCTGTCCATTGACCTTGGCGATCGCCTAAGACTGCATAACTGCCTGTATAAATTAGTTGTTTGACACTCGTATTAGTTTGTAAAGCCTTAACGAGATTACTCGCAGTTTCTAAATAACTTTGACGATACGTATCTCTTCCTTTAGCACCGACAGATAATAAAATAACTTCTTGATTGGCAATTACTTTGGCGATCGCTTCTGGATCAGAACCATTGACAATTTCGACGCGATCACTAATTTTGCTTAACTGTTCTACTTTAGCTGCTGTCGTTGTCGTAACTGTTAATTGAGAGCTATCTTGCTGCCATAACTTGGCAACTTCACGACCAACATAACCACATCCTAAAATTAGTTTATTCATCTGTAATTCTTGTCTCAATGACTACTATTGCTTATCTTTACATTGATCCGTTACTAGAATCTCAATCTGAAGCTTATGAATGGTCACAGCAAGTAGATCATGTTTATCAAGATTTGGGTCAAAGGTCGGAATTACAGAGCTTAATTGCTGATTGTCAGCATAGTCCACCACAAATTCTATTGCTGAGAAGTATTGCTGAGTTAGGAAATAGCTTATTGGAAGTTAGCGATCGCTTAAAACAATTAGAAGCGTTAGGCATTGATATTTTTGCTGAGCAGCACAATTATCAATCTTCAGTTTGGGCAAAGAAATCAAGTGAGCAAATTAAGTTGGAATTAAGTTCTTTATTCCAAAAAATTAATCAAGAACAAAATATTAATCGTCTTAAACAAGGACATGCTCGTAATCGGTTAAAAATTTTGCCACCTCCTGGCAAAGCTCCTTATGGATATCGTAGGGGTAAAGAGCGTTATATTGTCGACAAAAGTACTGCCCCTGTTGTTAAGGATTTTTTTGAAAGATTTATTTTATTTGGTTCTTTGCGTGGTGCCGTTCGCTATCTAGAAAAACGTTATGGCAAAAAAATTTCTCCTTCCACTGGTAAAAATTGGTTAATGAACCCCGTTTATCGGGGCAATCTTAAGTATAAAAATAATCAAATTATTACCAATACTCATACTGCGATCTTAGATCGTCAATCATCAGCTCAAGTAGATCGGTTGTTACGTCGCAATAGCCGCTTTTCTGCTCGTGCTGCTAGCGCTCCTAGATCTTTGGCTGGATTGATTAATTGTCAAAAGTGCAATTTTCCCTTCACTATTTCTAGTGTTACTCAACACAATAAAAAAAAGCAATATCTTTATTTACGTTGCCACGGCTGTCCTCAGCAATCAAAGTGTAAATCACTAAACTATCAATCTGTTCTACAGCAAGTAATTTTGCAAATATGTGATGAGTTACCAAAAGCTGTTTTAGCAATAGAGCAACCAGATTTGAACCAGATTAAGTCTGGCTTTGAGTTCGAGATTCAAACCAAACAAGAAACCCTACTTAAATTAGAAAATTTAGTAACCCAGGATATTCTCGATCAAGAGACTGCGAGTTTACGTAGTTACAAATTAAAAACTGAAATTTCAGCTCTAGAAACCAAAATTAATCAACTTCCTCCTGCTAATTTACAAGCGATCGCTCGTAATGTTTCTCTACCACAATTTTGGTTTGATTTATCAGAGGAGGAAAGAAGATTTTATTTTCGAGAATTTATTCAAAAAATTCAGTTAAATATTGACCAAGATCAGGTTTGGACATTAAATTTAATTTTTATTTTTTGATTTTTGTTAGCTTTACTCAACTAAATTAATTGGGAATATGAGTACTGATTAACAGCTTATTTAATTGTTTTTTGATTAGATCAAGTTGAAGTTTAATAATTGGATTAATTATTACTTGCCCTTTCTCTCTTAATTCTTTCCCAGGCGGCATAGTCAGGAACTTCCACTTCGTAACTTTGACCACGATAGTGTTTGGTTATTTTTTTAGTTGGTATTGACTGAGACTGAGAATGTGTTTGTGAGATAGTATTTACTGTTGTTCTTTCTTCTTGATAAGCTTGACCGCGATAATACTTGGTTACTTTTTTATTTTGAGCTGGTGGATCGCTCTTGATTGATTCTTGCTCTATTTGTTCAACAGTTACTTGTTGTTGATTTTCAATTTTATCGATCAGAACTTTTAGTTGTTTATTATTGTCTGATAATTGTTCTTCGAGCCAACTTATATGTTTAGTTAAAGATCCTTTGCTAGCATCTGTAATTGTTTCAAGTTCTAGTTTATCTTCTTGAATCATTTCTTTCAGTTGAGTATCTAAGACAGATAAGCTATTAAGTTGTGATCTGATCTGCTTACTGAATTTAACTGTTTTGGATTTAATATAAGGTCCTAAAGCAGCTAGATCTTGAGCATTAATATTACTATTTGAAGAGTCAATATCCGCTTCGATCATAAGTCTTTTAGCGTTATCCGAATGAATAACAATAGCAGGGAATGCCCCTAAGATTAACTTAGTTACTATACTTGCTTCTTCACCTTGAGCTCTTTTTAAGATGATAAAATTGGGCTGAATAGGGATTAATTTATTCATTAATTTGTTAATCCCTTGTTGACTATTGTCAAACTGAAATTTTTCATCTCCAGGATTGATATGGACATTTATATTATTGTTATGTAAATCAATTCCAATCCATTTTTGATTCTGAGGACTCATAAGACAGCTAAAAATAGGGTATTTATATGATCAAATATGATTATCGATCTTAATTCTACCTATGCAATTTAAATGATTACATCAGTATAATTACTAGGGAAATTTTTTCATTAAAAGCTATTATAGAAATTTTAACTATAAAAAATTTTGTTTAAATTAAGAGATTATTTTTATCTATTGTGATTCTCTAATAAAAATTTTCAATTGATAAATTTTTAGTTCGAGTATTTTGTAATTAAGTAATTTATTTTGTTTTACTATTGATAGCTTTTAATTGAGTATTTATATAAAAGAATTAATGAATAAGTATTTTCAGACTATTTATTCATTAATCTTAATTGTTATATTGATTTTGCTAATAATTTGATTATAAAAAATAGCTAAAATTAGTCTTAGGTGCAGTTTTTCTATTCTCCTGGATTAGAAAAATTATAAATATCTTTAATAACTTCTACCCAGCCATTAGCTAAAGATTCTAGAATTAATTCTCCTTTTTCTTTACTAGCTAAGGTCGCATCCCCAATTACGCCGCTAGAACTTACCTCTGATGTCAGCCAAGCAAAAGGAAGCTTTCCTTCCATGCTGATTAAACTATTTTTAGGTAGGTTTCGAGGATATTCTTTGACAGCTAAATCCATTTTCACCTGTTCTGGTAGCAGTGCGAGGATGAGGCTAGTTTCAGCATCTCCTGCATGAATTCCTGACTCTGATTCTTGGCTAGTTAGTAATTTTTTGGCAATATTAGGTACTCGCCAGGTAAAGAGGGGAAATACATTAAAGTCGGGATTTTCTTGATGGATATCTCTGGCTGCAATTTCCATAATTTGCGGTTGCCCGCCATGAGAATTCATTAAAACTAGTTTGCGAAAGCCTGCTTGATAAATGCTGGCTGCCATTTCTTTAATGACTGAAAGCATGGTTGTAGCGCTTAGAGTAATTGTCCCAGGAAAGCCCCAGTGCTCATTAGATTTGCCATAATAAAGGCAAGGTAATGCATAGGCTGGATATTTGTTATCTAATTTTGATAATGCTTCTCCCAACACACCTAAGCTAATTGCCGAATCTACTGCAATAGGTAAATGATATCCATGTTGTTCGATCGCACCAATCGGCTGAATAATTACGATATTTTCCTTATTTTCAAGATTAGCGATTTCTTGCCAACTTAGGTAGGGAAAGTATCTTTGGGGCGGAATAAAGCCGTGCATCATTAGATTATTAATTAGTAGAGAAAGTAACTGCTATTGAACAAAATGCCCAAGTCAAACGTCCTATAACGATATAATCTAGCTTACTGTTATATATCAACTTTATTTGTACTATAGGTAGAAGATTAATGTTTAAATTTTTAATTGGTTTATTTACTGTGGTTACAAGCTTTTTTGGCTTGTGGGGCTCGACTAGCCCAGTTGTAGCAAGTACTTCTTTAAATCAAGGAGTAAAAACTTCAGTAATAGATTACTCAGAATTATCAACCAATCTCAATGTGTTTGGCTCTTTGTCACAACTAGATAGTCAAGATAGCAAAAATATCTTTGATCATTTGGGTTGCTCTTGTCTGGATTGTGTGTCAGTACAGATAGATAATCAACTTTAAGTATTTGTCAATTTAAAGAACTGATTTTCAACAAGAGTTTAGATTTAAAGTTATTTAAACGTTGAGAGGGTGGATATTATCCACCTATTTTTTTAGCCAATAATTTTGTTAATTATGAATAGTTGGTCTAGAATTCAGCATTATCTGGAGTTCGAGGAAAGGGAATTACATCACGAATATTCTTCATGCCTGTGATGAATTGGACAAGTCTTTCAAATCCTAATCCGAAACCAGCATGAGGAACTGTTCCGTATCGACGTAAATCTAAGTACCACCACAAATTATCTGTTTCTACGTTAGTTTCTTGCATTCTTCTTTCTAAGACATCGAGTCTTTCTTCTCTTTGAGATCCTCCAATGATCTCTCCAATCCCTGGAGCTAAAACGTCCATAGCTGAAACTGTTTTTTCTCCCTCATCTAAACGCATGTAAAATGCTTTGATGTCTTTAGGGTAGTTAGTCACAATAACTGGTTTTTGGAATAATTCTTCTGCTAGATAGCGTTCATGTTCCGATTGGAGATCTATACCCCATTCCACTGGAAAATCAAATTTTTTGGAAGCTTTTTCTAGTAAAGCGATCGCTTTTGTGTAGGTAACTCGTTCAAATTCATGATTGATGATGTTATCTATATTGCCAAGTATAGTTTTATCAATCCACTTGTTGAAAAACTCTAAGTCTTCTGGGCAATGATCTAAAACATATTGAAAGATATATTTGAGAAACTCCTCAGCCAAGTTTTGATCGCCTTCTAAATCACAGAAAGCCATTTCAGGTTCAATCATCCAAAATTCCGATAAATGACGGGAAGTGTTGGAGTTTTCGGCACGAAAAGTAGGACCAAAAGTGTAGACATTTTGAAATGCCATTGCCATAACTTCGGCTTGTAGTTGACCGCTGACTGTTAAAAAAGCTGGTTTACCAAAGAAATCTTGACTATAGTCGACTTTTCCCTCTTCATTTTTGGGTAACTTATCTAAGTCAAAGTTAGTGACTGTGAACATTTCTCCTGCACCTTCACAATCACTAGTGGTAATAATCGGGCTGTGAATCCACAAAAATCCCTTGTTTTGAAAAAATTCGTGAATTGCTTTGGCGCAAGCATTGCGAACTCTAAAAACTGCACCAATCGTATTGGTTTTAGCTCTTAAGTGATTGATTTCTCTGAGAAATTCAAAAGAATGTCGTTTCTTTTGGAGAGGATATGTTTCAGGGTTTGCTTCTCCATAAACTGTGACTTTGCTTACCTGCAACTCAATTTTTTGTCCTTTCCCTTGTGATGCAACCAATTGACCTGCAACTTCAATTGATGAGCCAGTATTAATTTTCTTGAGAGTTGATTCATATTGCTCAAGACTACTATCTAAAACTATTTGTAATCCAGCTAACGAAGAACCATCATTCACTTCAGCAAAAGCGAAACCTTTTAACTCTCGTTTAGTACGTACCCAACCCTTAATGATTACAGATTCTTGTGGTTGTCCATTTTTAAGAATATCGGCAACTCTTCTAAATTCCATATTATTGCTTACTCTGTTTTAGTCAAAATTATTCTATCAATCGTTGTCAAAGAATTTTTCAATTTTATTGTTTAGAGCTTGATTTCCTTTGACATTGCAAGATTTATAAGCTATGTTTTGGCATATTTTGATAAATCATAAGCTAAAAAAATGAATCTTTACTCCATTTATCCAAATATAATTTTATTTACTCTAAATTTACTTGAAAAAATTTTGATACTAGATACTGTAAGTAAATAAAAATTGGTATTTCTGTTGTTAGTGGATCAGAAAAGTTAGTTGTAAGCTAAGGCTATTAATACAAGGCGATAATATGGGTACAAGATTTATTGCAAGGGTATCAAAATCTAAGTTTTTGGCGATCGCTATTTTTGCTAAAGTCCTTTCTGCTTATGTCGTATTAGCTGATACATCAAGCGTAGACTATATTTTTCTTCTCAATAGTGAACAGCCTACTTGTCAACAAATAGGTGATAATTATCTTGAAATCAGAGCTTTTGAAACTGAAAACTTTTATATTAATGTTTGTCGCAAGGGTGATCAATATTACTATTTAGGAGAAAGCAAGCAAGGTAAGCAAAATACAATCTTTTTGCCTGCTAATTCCTTATCTTTAGGCGAAATGTACCGCGCTCATAATGGTAATGTTTCTTATATTGTCAATATTCTTCCTCATCAGGCAATTTTAACGATCGAACGTAATGGGGAACAAGTTACTGTTGAAAGTTCAGAAATATATAATCAATGTAGTCTTCAGTATGATCAATCTAGATCTGCTTCTCAAGTAATATTTAAATACCCAGAGAGATATTTAAATTCATATGCAACCGTCTTACCTTATCAAAGGCTATCATTGTTAAATTCAATTCCAATATTTGAGAATTATAGTTTTTTGGATGTTAACTACTTTCAATCTTTTTATTCTAGTAAGATACTTAATTTGCCTAACTGTAATTAGTATAGTTAAAATTAAATATCTTATTTGAAATTATTAAAAATAAATTTAGTTATTAATAGCCCATCTTTGTGATTTAGTTCATATCTTTTAGAAAGAATTTGAAACTTGATTGTTTCCTAGATTACGATTTTTGCCATAGCTAACTAGTCTTGAAAGTGTATCTAAGCGATTCTCCCAAACTGCTATTTGGTAGTCTTCAATGGTTTCACTTTTTTGCATCCAGCGTGAAAAGCGGCGGCGAAAAGCTTTTAAATCTTGTTCTGCGGTTGCCAAATTACTATAGTTGGGTTTATCTGCTAGATTTTGTAAGGTTATAGACAAAAGATCTGCTTGTTTTCCCCAATATTGCAAAGTTTTTTGGTCGAGATCTGTAGGATTATTACTAATAAAGAAATTCCATTCTTTCTGAAGACTTTGATAACGTTGATGACTAGCTTGAAAAGGTTGACGATGTGGTAGAGGGTCTAGGGATTCTTGTGAATCATTACCCTGAAGACGATTAAAGGTTTTTGCTAGACTTGGGCTGAGATTTTCGGCGGCAAATAATGCATATCCTTCAGAAGACATGCTTCTAAGAAATTGCATCTGGTCGATTGCGACGACATCAGGAATATTTAGCAATCTTATTCCTGGTAATAATAATGCTTTTCCTTCACTTAATTCTTCAAATACTGGTTGAGTTAGTGTTTTTAGTCTTTTAGTTTCTAATGCATAAGTCATGGGCACTAGCATATCGATCCATTCGTTTTTAACCCATTCTTCCCAGTGCTGTTGAATTTTATGAAGTCTTTCTTGTCTGGGTATTGGAAATACAGCTGCGGATAAAGTTAATTCAGGGCGCTTTTGTTTTAAGCTTTTTGAAACAGAAGCGACGAAATTATCAACTTGTCTGAGGCGAAATCCTGTCCATTGATTCCATAGTGGTTTCCCCACATCAAGTGTGATCGGATCTACACCTGTTAGTTGTTGAAATTTTTGGCGAGATGCCAAACTATAGCCATAAGTTTGACTTGCATTGGGGCTTTGAAATGGATAACGGATATAATCTAAATGAATGCCATCGACATCATATTCTGTAGCGATTTCATCTAAAAGCAAGGATAAATATTTTTGAACCCCTGGATTAGCTGGATCGAGAAAAGCTTTACCAGAATTGTAGTGAAAACGGTTTCCTTTTTTA
>CALKUU010000237.1 GCA_937996665.1 uncultured Xenococcaceae cyanobacterium
ACGACACTTACAATAATCGATGGCTCTGGCAGGATCAAGTCAAAATTAGCGATCGCTTAAGCAAAATTTTCAGCAAAATGCTAATGTTAGCGCCTTCTGATCGTTTTCAATCAGCAACCGAAATCCTCTCGATCTTAAACACAACAGAAACGGGAAACTCCCAAACAAATACAGCTTCTTCAACGCCAGTGTCTTCAACACCAGTGTCCTCAACACCAGTTTCAGCAACATCCCCCTCTCCCACGCCAGTTCTATCTAACCAGAATCCATCCCCACAAAGCAGCAAAAATAAGGCTCCTGTCCAAGCTGCTAATCCCAAGCCAATTCTCAAAAAATCTCCACCGCCTAAACCTCGTCGTCGGACACCAAACTTTTCACTATTAGAAATTTTAAGTAGTGCTGCTTTTACAGGATTTGAAGGTGGTTTATTAGCGATCGCACTAGACAGCTTGTTGACCAACCCAGGAGTTGGGCTAGGAATCCTCGGTGCAACAGTTGGAGGACTAGTTTTTGCTCAAACTCGACGGATTATCGAGAAGATTGATTTCTTCATTATCGCGGGAATTACTGCTGCACTAATTTATTTTTTACCAGTGCTACAAGGAGGATTGTCGATAGGCACTATTTTAGTTATTGCGGCAATGAGTGGAGCAGCAATAGTTGGAGTAACTGCATTGTTTCGCATAATTTATGCAGTTCTAACCAAAATACTCTAGCACTGACCAATCAAGACAGGATCATCAGAAGTTAAGTAATTAATCACAAATGTTAGCCCTTTTGGAGATTAGGGAAATCTAGGAAAGCCAGGAGTTAGTCAGCAATTGATTCACCGCTAGTTAACTATGGCAATGCTTTGATTTGTTTATTTGCCTAAAAAAATCAGATGTCTTCTCCTTTTTCCCGCCTTCTCCTCGTCTTGCTGATCTCTTCTGCGATGATTAGCTATGAAACTAAAATCAACGCTCAGGTTGTCCCAGATAGTAGTTTGGGTTCAGAAAGCTCAATTGTGACGCCGAATGTAACAGTCAGAGATGCGATCGCTGATTTAATCGAAGGAGGAGCGATCAGAGGAGAAAATTTATTCCAGAGCTTTAGCGAATTTAATATCTCCGAGGGTGGTCGTGTATTTTTTGCCAACCCAGATGGAATCAGCAATATTTTTACTCGTGTTACAGGAGGAAATAGCTCCAACATCCTCGGCACCTTAGGGGTTGATGGCAATGCAAATTTATTTTTACTAAATCCTCAAGGAATTATCTTTGGCGCAAATTCGAGTCTAGATCTGAGAGGATCTTTTTTAGCAACTACCGCCGAGAGTTATCTCTTTAACAATGGGTTTGAATTTAGTGCGCTAAATCCTGAGCAACCACCTTTACTGACGATTGATATTCCTATTGGTCTCCAATTTGGTTCTCAAGCTGCAACCATTACTAACCAATCGGTTGTTTCAGAAAATCCCCAGACAATAGTCGGCTTAGAAGTTCCCACCGAACAAACAATTAGTCTAATTGGCGGAGATGTAGATTTAGAAGGTGGATTTATAACTACAGAATCTGGAAATATCGAAATCGGCGCGGTTGCCCCCAATAGTAAAGTTGACTTAATTGCCAATGCCAGAGGTTGGCAAAGTGACTTTTCAGCCGTAACTTCTTTTCAAGACATTACCCTGACTCAAGCTGGGGAGATTCAAGCAGGCAATTCTGGTGGCAGCAATATTACCTTGACAGGGAGAAATATTAGCCTTGGACAAGACCTAGAAACCGTAAACTCTGTAGGGGTTGAGATTGCCGACTTCTTCACTCTCTCCGACTTACCCAATTTAGCGAACTTACCAACAACTTCGGTGCGAGTTACTGCAACTAATCAAAATAATGCGACACCTTCACGAGTAGCGATCGCAGCTAGTGAAACTTTCTCAATTATTAATGGGGGAGATATTGCCATTGATACTTTTGGGACTGGAGATAGTGGCACTCTCGATATCAATGCCGAGACAATTATTTTTTTTGGTGGCGGATTTGCCGCAGGCACAACTACTGGCAGTAGCGGCAATGCAGGAAACGTTAATTTTACGGCGAATAATATCTCTATCCAAAATGGAGGGGGAGGAATTAATACCAATGGATCTGGTAATGGTGGTCAAATTATTCTCAATGTTGCCGACAATGTTAACTTTCGCTCTGCTGGCTTTGGAGCAAATGCCAATGGCATTGGCAATGGAGGTCTTATTCAAATCAACGCTGATAATCTTACGCTAGTTTCTTCTGGTCTCGGTGCGGATTCTAATAGCTCTGGAGATGGGGGAACGATTGACATCAACTTAACTAATAATTTAATCGTTAACAATGGTGGAATTGGAGCCGATTCTAATGATACGGGGCGTGGTGGCACAATCGAAATAGATGCCCAAAATATAGATGTTGATGGTGGTGGTTTTGGGGTTGATTCTCGAAGCGTTGGCGAAGGTGGCGACTTAACGATTAGAGCTAGTGATATCAAGATCAATAATGGAGCGATCGGTGCAGATTCTTCTTTTATTAATGCTCCAGACAATATCCCAGCAGATCAAGTAGCTGGGGAAGGGGGAGAAATTACGATCCAAGCAGATTCTTTAGCCCTCAATAATTCTGAGATTTTTGCGGTTACTAGTAGTCCAGGGGATGCTGGGGATATCAATATTGAAGTCGATTCCCTCGAACTAACTGGAGAGAATGGAGGAATTAGCAATACTACTAATAGTTCTGGGGATAGTGGTGATATTAATATTACTGCCGACAATATCCTGGTTGCAGGACAAACAGGTATTAAATCTAATTCTGAAGGTTCTGGACAAGCAGGAGATGTGCTCATTACTTCGAGTAATTCCTTACAAATTCAAGATGAGGGCGAAATTGCGATCGCCAGTGAAGCTCCAGGCTCATCAGGCAATATTGTTATTGCAGGAGATAATATTAACTTGCAAGATGCAGGCAGAATAGCTAACCAAACTAGTAATGGCAGCGAGGGAAACATCGACATTGAGGCTGATACTCTTTTCTTGAGCGATAGCGCTGAAATTACAACAGATGCCACCCAAAATGCAACTGGAGGAAATATCACTCTTGATATAGATGACACACTAGTCAACAGTGGTTCAAGCCAAATTGTGGCAAATGCGGATGATGAGGAAGTAGGAAATCTCAGCATCTTCTCCAGAGGGATCTTTAACGCCTTTGCCAGCGAGATTAATGCAAGCTCCAGACTAACCTTCATAGGCGAAACCGAACTCAGCAATTTAACTACAGATCTTAATGCTAGTCTGGATAAACTACCTCAAAAGATTGCTAATTCTGGGGTGGAGCTAAAAAAACGCTGCACGAGTGTTAACGAAGAGAAAACAATTTCTGAGATAAGGAAAGATTCTTCTCCTCAGGGCTTAGTCGAAGCTCAAGCTTGGCGAATTGATTCCCAAGGTCTAATCGAATTAGTTGGCTCTGAGCCAGATGAGATCGAGGGGTTAGATTCTTTTGAATGTGTGACTAAATAAGCAAAAAAGCACAGTCAAAAAACAGTTGATAAATACTTTGCTAGAGTTACCCCATCTACCCCTAACTCTGTTCGAGCTTGTGCTGCCTTAATTCCTGCCTGAGCGTGCCACCATGCCGCGAGAGCAACAACATTCCGCACAGTAGAAATGTTAGTTGGTTGAGAAGCTATCAAACCCCCAAGCAAACCAGCTAAGACATCGCCACTACCTCCTCTAGCTAAAGCTGGAGTGCTTTCTGGAACTAGCCAAGTAGTACTTTTTGGTTCAGCAATCACAGTCCTCGCGCCTTTAAGTAAGACAATCGCCTGACTCTCATCTGCTGCCATCTGAGCCAAAGAAATCCTGTCTCCATTCGAGGGATCGAGATTCGGAAACAAACGTTTAAATTCACCTAAATGGGGAGTTAAAATTCTGCTCCCAGATTTAGATTTGATGGTAGTTGCCAGATTATTTTGAGTTTGCTGAGCGAGAATGTTAAGTGCATCCGCATCCAAGACTAGGGGGCAATGACAATTAATTATCTGTTCAATTACGGAAGTTGCTTCAGAGGTGAGACCAGAACCACAGGCGATCGCATCAAACTTATCTAGTTCAGATGAGGTTAATTCTAAACTAGCGATCGCACCCGAAGACGTTTCAGGACAACCAAGAATTAAAGCCTCTGGAACTTGAGCAATTAATAAATCTCGCAAAGACTCTGGCACGGCGATCGTCAACATGCCAACACCGCTAGCTCTTGCACCCAAAGCAGTTAAAATTGCAGCCCCAGCATAGCGACGAGAACCACAAATTAGCAGTAAGTTACCCTGCTGATATTTGTGGGTAAGCAGAGGACGAGGCAAGGGAAAAAACTGCTTGGCGACATCAGTGTTAAT
>CALKUU010000238.1 GCA_937996665.1 uncultured Xenococcaceae cyanobacterium
CATTAACACTGCCTGTCGCTCCTGCTGCATTAATTGCTAAGCCGTTACCACCTCGAATTGTTCCTTCGTTAGTAATCTGACCGTTGAAGTTGA
This sequence comes from uncultured Xenococcaceae cyanobacterium, assembly GCA_937996665.1. Classification (GTDB taxonomy): domain Bacteria; phylum Cyanobacteriota; class Cyanobacteriia; order Cyanobacteriales; family Xenococcaceae; genus Hyella. The sequence goes on from CALKUU010000238.1 coordinate 94, forward strand.
TTCCTTCTTCAATCAAAATTCCTGCCTCTTGCTCAGAAGCAATTAGACCATTGCTTTGGTTAGTGATATCACCTGTAAACGTCGATGCATCCAAACCTGAACCAACGAATAAGCGAACCCCTGCTGGCACATTGCCGAAGCCTCTGCCTTGAATATTGCCATTGTTAACAATATCAACGGAGGTTTCTAGATCATCACTGCCATCACTTAAACCACCAGCAGCACCTACTTGAACGGAAACACCACTACCAGAGTTGCCTTCCCCTGCATCAATTGTTCCTGTGCTTGAGTTTCCGATAGAAAGATCGTCGCCAGTACCATCAACATAAATAGTTCCGTTTCTTTGGTCGCCTGTTCCTAAAATGGTTCCTCTGTTAGTAAGAGAAATATTGTCTCCATCTAAGTTGACTGCTCTGCTTCCAGATTCGATGCGACCACTATTAGCGTTGATAATTTCTAGTTGATGCTCAGCATTACCAACATAAAGCCCATTTTGAGGACCACTAATTGTTCCGGAGTTGAAGACTTGTCCTTGGAAGCCTACTCCATCTTCGATAACAAATCCACCTAGGAAGCCTACTTCAACCTCAGCAGTAATCTCACCTGCATTAAAAACAGAGCCAGTAACAATTGCCTGATCAGCATCAGCGCCATTAACAAATCTGAGACCGCTTGAACCATTTGCAGCTAGTCTTCCTTCTCCAGGAGCGAATTCAGCTTGACCACGACCTGCGATTGTTCCTCTGTTGACGATGTTGATATCTTCGCTAATGAGGTCATCTCCTTCGCCGACTTGAATCGAGATGGCATCACCAGTATTGCCCTCACCAGCATCGATGATGCCGCCAGCGAGGTTATTAATTGAGATATCATCAGCAGTACCATCAAGATAGATAGTGCCGTTTCTTTGGTCACCAGTTCCTAAAATGGTTCCTCGGTTAGTAAGAGAAACATTATCACCATCAAGGTTAACAGCGCGACTTCCAGATTCGATGCGACCACTACTAGAGTTGAAAATATTTAAATCATGTTCAGCATTACCAACATAAAGCCCATTTTGAGGTGCACTAATTGTTCCAGAGTTGAATACTCTTCCTTGAAAGCTCACTTCATCTTCGATGACAACTGCGCCTAAGAAGCCGACTTCAACTTCTGCTGTGATTGACCCAGTATTTACGACTGAGCCTGTCACAACTGCTTGATCTGCATCAGCACCGTTGACAAATCTGACACCACTAGAACCATTTGCAGCTAGTCTTCCTTCTCCAGGAGCGAATTCAGCTTGACCACGACCTGCGATCGCTCCGTGGTTGAAGATGTTGATATCTTCGCTAATGAGGTCATCCCCTTCGCCTACTTGGACTGAGATGGCATCTCCGCTATTACCTTCCCCTGCATCAATTACGCCGCTACTTCTATTGAAGATATCAAGATCATCTCCTGTTCCATCGACATATAGGGTTCCGTTTCTCTGGTCGCCTGTCCCGAGGATAGCTCCTGAGTTGGTGATTGAAATACCATCACCGTCGGTTACATCAAGCGCTCTACTATCAGAGCTGATTGTTGCATCTGCGCCATTTACAAGACTAAATTCGTTCCCTACGGAGACAATTCCATTAAATGCTCCTGAAATTCCCCCTAGATTGACGATATCAACGTCATCTCCTGAATTGACAACGGCTGAATTACCAGGATCTGGGGCAGCTAATTCTCCATTTGGACTGACTACGAGTCTGGCATCATTGCCCGTGATATCTACTACTGGTTGAGCAATTGGAGCTATCAATGATTCATCTATGCGAAGGGTTTCTCCATCTTCCACCGCGATCGCTTCAGTTAAAATTTCTGTTGACTCATTAATACTCATGATACTTACATCCTTTTAATATTTGTTTTTACTGAAAATAAAAATAAGTTGAAATCCTGCTAAGGCAGAACCTTACGCTAGAGATACATACGCAAAATTACTTAAGAAGTATTGCGTATTTCTAGTAAGTTACTTAATTGTTACTAGTTATAATTTACTAAATACAAGAGGTAATTTAATTGAGAGGAATATGAGGATAAGTCTTCAAAATTCTCAGGTTATTCTCATGTTTAAATGCTTTTTAGCCTTGACTCTTATTGCAAGCATCAATTTATTATCGAAAAGTAACTCCTAACTGGAATGGATAAACTTTTGATTGGTGCAAAGCTTTAAGATAGTTTGTTCAGCAAGCAGACATAGCAGTATTCTGAAAGGAAAGCAGTAAAAAATAGGAAAAAATTGGTTGTAGAGGATGAGTAATGATCCCAAATTAGCCACAAAAGCCAAGATTTTGATCGTTGATGATCAGTTGGAAAATCTCCGCTTGTTAGCAGAAATATTGATTGGGGAAGGCTATGAAATTCGCAAAGCGATTAATGGATCAACAGCCTTAATGGGAGTAGAAACTTTTGCTCCTGATTTAATTTTGCTTGATGTGAATATGCCTGAGTTGGATGGTTATCAAGTCTGCCAAAAACTTAAAAATAATCGCGCTACCCGCAATATTCCAATTATTTTCTTAAGTGCTTCAGATCAGATCGATAACAAAATCAAAGCTTTTGAGGTTGGAGGAGTAGACTATATAACAAAGCCGTTTCAAGTTCTCGAAGTTTTAGCAAGGGTACAAACTCAACTTAAAGTTAAGCGTTTTTATCAAATTAGAGAAAGTCTTTCCAAAACAATTGTTCACGATCTCAAAAATCCGCTTTCGGTGATTACTGTTGGCAGTAGTGCCTTGCTGAGGAGAAATTGTTTAACCGAAAATAATTTGGAAATTCTGAGGGTAATTAACTCTAACTCGCAACGATTGGACTCACTATTAAATGATTTACTAATGGTGGCGAAAATGGACGCAGATCGTCTTGTCCTCCATAAAAGTGAAGTGATTATCACCGAGTTATTAACTAGTGTCTTGAAAAGATTTAAAATTGCTGCGCAAGAAAAGCAAATAAAACTATTGAGCGTTTTACCAAAGCTTCAGAAAACAGTTCTAGTTGATACTAACCTCTTACAAAGAGCGATCGAGAACCTACTTTCTAATGCAATTAAGTTCTCTAATACTAATAGCGAAATTATGGTTCAGGTTGATTACGAAGAGAATCAAGACAATAGCAATTCTTCCTCACAATTGTCTATCAAGGTCATCGATCAAGGAATTGGCATTAAGTCAGAATTACAACAACAAATTTTTGAATCATACAATACAGGAGAATATATTGATGGCGTTCCTCAGATTGGATTAGGTCTTAGTTTTTGCAGAATGGTGGCAGAAGCCCATCAAGGCGAAATACTAGTTGAAAATAACCATCCTTGTGGTTCAATTTTTACGCTGAGAATATAAAAGAAACTTTCCGCGAATCTCCACCAGTTAATCTTTATCAAGCAATCCCTATCAAACAATCTCTATTAAACAAAGGATTAACTCTTACAACCTATTGCTTTTAAAGCCTATCCCAAGTAATCGATATCTTTGCTTGATATCGAAGTCGAAATCATCCTAATTATTGTCCAATTAATTTGATAATTGTTTCAAACTGCAAGTTAGTAACTAAATCTTGTAAAGGTTCGGATAGATAGGAGTGCTCGGTAGGAATTTGTTGAATCAACCTCTCTAACTTAGCCTCATCTAATTCGGTAGAAGCCTGTTTAAATGCTTGTAACCAATCAAGCTGCATCACTTTTAGACTCTCTGGGGTTAAGGAAAATGACTCAGAGGATAAAGAAGGAGATTGTTTCCTTTTAGTTTCTGAATCTTCTTGATAGAGATACTTTACTCCTAAATGCTTCTGAATTTTGGTCAGTAGTTCGTTTTCTTGAAACGGTTTTGTCAAGTAGTCATCGCAACCTGCTTTGATGGTTTTTGCCCGCTTAGATTGAAAAGCACTAGCAGTTAATGCAATTATCACAGTAGAACTATCTGAGTTGCGATCGCTCTGCTCTCTTGACCTAATTTCCTTAGTGGATTCATATCCATCCATAATTGGCATTCTCATATCCATCAAAATTAGATGAGGTTGCCATTCTTGAGCAATTTCAATTGCTTGGTGACCGTTTTCGGCTTCTCGGACTTCAAAGCCAATTTGAGTTAATAAATTAACGATCAACAATCGACTTTGCCAAACATCATCTACAGCTAAAATTCGATATTTAAGCTGGTTGGGAGCCAGAGATGTGACAGTCTTAACTTCTGACAAATCTGAGGGACACAGATCACTTAATTTCGTAACAATGTTGAATTCAAATACCGAACCCTGACCAACTGTGCTATCAACTGTCAAGTTGCCACCCATCAATTCAACGTATTTTTTGCTAATTGATAAACCTAGTCCTGTTCCCTGCTTAGACTGGCGTCCAGTTTCACTTTGACCAAAAGCTTGAAAAATTTTAGTTAGCTCTTCATCCTCAATCCCTAAACCAGTGTCTTTCACAGAAAAATTGAGAACACACCGCCCTGAGCTATCTATTTCCTTGGAGACGACATCAAGACTAACGCAACCAACCTTAGTAAATTTAATCGCATTATCAATTAGGTTTGTTAGAATCTGACGTAATTTACTCTCATCAGTAAGAATATATTGGGGAACATCAGTCGCCACTTCTATCATAAGCTGGAGATTTTTTTGCTTAGCCTTGATCTCCAGCATTTCCCCTAGGGTCTTAATTAACTGAGTCAGATCGACACTATGAGTATTTAAATCAACTCTTCCTGCCTCAATTTTTGACATTTCTAGAACTTCATTAATCATTTCTAGAAGATGAGCACCACTTCGATTGATAATACTTATATTTTCTTTTTGGGCAGGAGTTGTATTTGAATCACGGCCCATTAGTTGGCTAAAACCAATAATTGCGTTGAGTGGAGTTCTCAATTCATGACTAATATTGGCTAAGAACTCACTTTTGGATCTATTTGCTGTTTCTGCTTCTTGTTTTGCTGCCTCAATTTCCTGACGACGTTGTTTTTCCTGCTGAAGCAGCTTTGCTTGTGCTAGAGCAATACCAACTTGAGCGGCGACAGACTCCATGAGGTCAACTTCATCTGAACGCCACTGACGAGGGCGATCGCACTGCTGAATACTGATTGCCCCATTAACTTCACCTTTATAAGATGTTCTTACTGTCATCAGAGAATTAATTTCAAGTTGTTCATAGATATGACGAGAAGGATGTAAGAAAGGTGTATCTCTGACATATGACCAATGAACAGATTTTTCTCGGGACATTGCACAATTAAGGCAAACAGCTTCATCTAAAGAAATCGTTGCCCCTAGTGTCACAGGATATTCAGGAACAATATACTCCGCAATAACTTTAGCTAAACGAGGTTGATCTTCAATGTAGGAATAAATTTGGCAACGACTAACCTGAAATGCTTTACCGATATTATTAACTGCGGTTTGTAAAATCTGATCAATATCTAAACTCTGGCGAATTTTTTGAGTAATCTGCTCTTGAATTAATGCTCTATCAACTTGTTTAGCCAGTTTTTGCTCGATTATGCTGCGCTCTTTAATTTCTTCTCGTAATTCCCTAGTACTAGCAACTACCGCTTTTTGTAAATCTTGTTCTCTACTAAATATTTTCTCCGACATTGTCAGAAAGGCTTTGGCTAAGTTACCTGGTTCATCATTGCGTTGGGTTAGCCTTTCTAGATAATCTAATCTCCAATAGTATTTGATATCAAACTCACTCAAGCTTACGTGCTTAGCAACATTAGTTAACTGATTAATAGGGTTAATAACTGTGTGTTGTAAGAGTCGATTGATAGATAGTATTAGGATCGCAAAAACCCCTGTAAACATTGGCATGAAAGTGAACATACCCATGCGAACAGTCGAGGCGATATTTTGGGCAGGAACATAAATAGTTTGAGCTGAGGTTAACTGACCTAGCTCCCAATTAAAGCCATGTTGATCACCATAAATCTCAATCATTTTAGGAGGGGCAATTTTTGGAGAGCTGTGACATTGTAAACAGCTTTCGTTATTAACACTTAAGGGACGTGAGATATAGTAGAAACTTTGATTGTATTTTTTGGTATAACCAGATAAAACTTTTAAGTCTTTTTTTAATTTAAAAGTAGAAATTAAATCAGCTTCAAAAAGATTGGGTTTGTCTGCTAAGTTAGTAGGATTTTCCGTAGCTTCCTTATATTTATAATTTTCAAATTTGTCCATGTCTTTGAAGTTGGCAAAAACTTCTCTAGCCGCATAAGCAGGGACAATTGAGACTTTAAACCCAGATTCATCAGTATCATTTTGCTGATATGCACTAAGGAGATGGACGCTAGTATAGTACTTAACTTCCTCCATTATTCTCATTAAAATCTGACCTTCATCTGTTACTTTTCTCTCTGCTTGTTGATATAGCATCTTTGACAAAACCAACCCTGAAAGAAAAACTCCAACAAAAAAAATAAGAACTAAGAGTAAATTAAATTTGTTTTTTAAGTCTAGATTTAGTTTCATTTACCAATTATTTATTGTCAAATTCTAAGAATAGTAAGATTATTTTTTGAAATTAAAATTATTAAAAATTAAGGCAAATATTGATGGTTAAATTATTAATCTATTCTCTTAAAATATAACCAACACCTCTAATAGTTTGAATCAGTCTTTTTTCTTGTTTTGCTTCTAATTTTTGTCTTAAGCGACGAATATGTACTTCAATTACTCTTTTTTCGGTAAATAAGTCATAATTCCAAACTTGACTGAAAATCTGTTGACGAGATAAAACCTGTTGCGAATTAAGAATAAAATAATGCAGAATGTTAAATTCTTTGGCTGTTAAATTAATTAAGCGATCGCCTCGTTTTACTTCCCGAGAAACTAAATTTAATGTAAGGTCAGCGAAACTTAAAATATTTTTGTTTTTACTGTTTTGATTACTCGCTGCCCGACGCAAATTAGAACGGACTCTAGCCATTAATTCTTCAATGTTAAATGGTTTAATTAAATAATCATTAGCCCCAGCATCCAAACCATCAACGCGATCGCCTATTTCACTCTGTGCAGTGAGAAAGATAATTGGTACCTGATCAGCCGTCTGACGTAAACGACGACAAATTTCTACTCCAGTCAAGCCTGGCAGCATCCAGTCCAAAATAATCAAATCAAAGTCATTTTCTCTAGCAGTAGTTAGACCAGTTATCCCGTCATGAGCCAAAGTGACCTCATATCCATCATAATTGAGTTCCATTTTGACTACATTGGCGATATCTACTTCATCTTCAATCATCAAAATATGAGCGCTCACTTATTGCCTTCTCCTATTAAACAAACTACCAGATAAACTACAAAATTCGCTTATTTAGAAATAAGCTGATAAATTCCATTGAACTGAGTCATTAACTGTTAAAAAAATGTTTTTAAATGAATTTTACAAACTCAATTTATAACAAGTGATCAATGAAAATAGATAAGTAAAATAAAGTATAAATTTGCTTATAGTTTTTTAGTAATGAACGATTAAATACAAATTTGGTTAACTTTAATTACATCATCGGTTCATTTATTAAGTAAAAAAATAATCTAGAAGCAAAATAACAAAGATAAGATTAAGATTGTTTTTAGTCAAATACTCCTTGTGAATACCATCGAAAAATTTCATACTAGTCTACTTTAATTGTTTCTCATCAATAAATTAAATTAAAAAGTAATTAACTAAAACATTATTTTTTGTCAAAATAATTGACAAAAATCAATAATAGTCTAAAGACAAACTATCCTAGATTACTTAAACTAACATCTCCCTTCATTCTCCTACCTTTGAATTCACTTAAGCCAAAATTGAAATTAAATTTATGTATTTAACTTGATTAAAATTATTAGTCATGAATATCAAGTTACTCTGAACCCTAAATAAGCGAAAACTATAGTTAATCTCAGCTCTTTCTCATCTTTTATAGACAAAATTGTAGGAGGCGATAATTATTAAAAAAAATAACAGATATCAAGAATATTATTGCTAAAAATCACATTCTTTGGATATAAGGGATTAGTCATTTTCAAGCAAGCACTTATCTCCCAAAAAGCATCAAACTGCGATTAGGATGTAATTTCTAGGTAACCTCTGTTAACTTTTATGATTTTTTTGAAAATTCTGAGTTGATGTATCGTCCTTAGACTATTAACTTTACGTTTTAATTCTGTTTTGATTCCTGAAATTGTCCCACAAATATATTTACTTGCGCTCTCGATGATGTCCTTGTACGGATTTCATAAGATCCTGATGATCTGGCGGTTCTATAACAATAAAGCAAACAAACCTTATCCCTTATTTAGATTTCCAACTTCAGATTTGCCAAGAGTAACAGTACAGTTACCTATTTTCAATGAAATGTATGTGGCAGAACGTTTGATTGAAGCGATCGCTAAATTAGAATACCCTTCAGATAAACTAGAAATTCAAATTTTAGATGACTCAACCGATGAAACCCGGTTGATTTGTCAGCGGAAAGTAGCCGAACTTAAGTCCCAAAATTTCGATATCACCTATCTTCACCGCGAGAATCGTCAAGGATTTAAAGCAGGTGCTTTAGCCGCAGGATTAAGGCAAGCCACGGGAGAATTGGCACTAATTTTCGATTCTGACTTCGTCCCTGCCCCCAAGACATTGATGCAGATGGTTGATTATTTCTCAGACCCAAAAGTGGGAATGGTTCAAGCCAGGTGGGGACATCTCAACCGCCAGTATTCCCTCTTGACTGAGATTCAAGCTTTAATGCTGGATGGTCATTTTGTAATCGAACAAACCGCCAGAAACAAATCTGGTTGTTTTTTTAACTTTAATGGAACTGCTGGCATTTTAAGAATTAGTGCGATCTCTGAGGCTGGAGGCTGGCAACACTCGACCGTCACCGAAGATTTAGACCTATCCTATCGGTTACAACTAAAAGGGTGGCGTTGCATCTATTTACCAAATATTGCAGTTGCCGCAGAGCTACCAGTGGAGATGAACTCTTTTAAATCACAACAATTTCGCTGGGCAAAAGGTGCTAGTCAAGTAGCCAAGAAATTATTAATTCCGATCCTCAGATCAAAACAGCCTTTCTATGTGAAGTTTGAGGCGGTCTTACATATGACCAATAACCTCAATTATTTCTTATTGCTGATAATTCTATTACTTTCGCTGCCATACCAAATGTATGTCAGTCAAAATAATTTCAACTACAGCATCTTGATTTACTTACCCATTTTTATGGGGACTACCTTCAACTTACTATTCTTCTACTGGGTATCTCAACGAGAACGAAAGAATTACGTTCGGGATCGGGAAGCTTTTTCGCCTGGAAAGTTTGGAATCAATATGTTTGGGTTAATGGCGATCGGCATTGGTCTGAGCATTAATCAATCCTTGGCAGTCTGCGAAGGATTTCTGCGATTCGGTACGGATTTTGTACGTACGCCTAAGTATGGAATGGTACATGCTAAAGAAAGTTGGCGAGCAAAAAAATATAGAGGAGATAAAACTTTCTGGATTCTCTGTCTAGAAAGTCTGATGGTTTGTTATCTGTTGATTACCATCTTATTCACCATCCATGTTGGTCACTACTTGTCATTGCCCTTTCTGTTTCTTTTTACCCTAGGGCATCTATATGTGCTTACGCTCGGGCTTTTCCAACGCAGCTAGTTTAAGCTAAATCGTTAGTATTTCTGGCAAGCGCGAAGAATTAAGTTCAACAAAAAAGAGAGCGAATCGCTCTCCTAAAAAATTTTGTTAATAAGACTATTATGCGGATGGCGAGACTCGAACTCGCAAGGCGTGAGCCACACGCCCCTCAAGCGTGCGTGTCTACCAATTCCACCACATCCGCATTCTATGCAAAAAAATATTATGCAGGACTCAATATATCATATCTATTGACAGCATGACAAACTAACTTAAATCAAGCCCAAGTCATTAATTGTTTTACCTTGATCTGTTGGTAAAACTTCAGTTTCTGCCCACTGAGTATAGTCTTCTAGTAATTGAGAAATTAATCTTTTTTTGATTCTGACTAAAATACTTTTTAGCAAACTGTTACCTGTTGCTTCAATAATTGACTTGGGAGTAAACATCAGAGCAGTAGGAACATCAATTCCAACCTCTAAATCTGCTTCTCCAACTAGAGTAGTTTTACCGTCTTGTTGTTGAGGCGCAAGTATCCCCTTCAAATCAAGAGAAAAACGACGATTAATATAACTAATTCCTTTAATTTGACAACCTTCAGACTTTAGATGAACCGTTCCTTGAGAATCAGTAGCTACTTTTAGAAGAACAATAGGTTGAAAATTATAGATGCCCATAAAACTAATGGCATTCATCTTCAGCTCGTAAACATCAGCCGACATCTGTTTCATTAATTTGGGATCAGCGATCGCACTAACTACACGATGGGGCTGACGCAAATAATGTTGGATCGGAATTTTTGCTTCTTGAACTGGTATCTTTACTGATTCAGTTGACTGAAAATGAACATACATAAGTAATTTGACGTAGAATTTTGGTATTTATTAATTGTAAATTACTACCTTTTAAAGCAACATACCTAGATTCCAATATTTATCTTTACAGTAAAAAAACGGAGGTTTTTATAAAGTTTATGACAATTTCTTTGGCACACTTAGGTCCAATTGGTACTTACTCAGAAAGTGCTGCAATCTTTTATGGTAAGTGGTTAAAAATTAATCAAAAACAAGACTTTTTGCTTTGCCCCCAGCCTAGTATTTCCTCCGCTTTAAATTCAGTTATCAGTGAAAAAGTTGATTTTGCAATTGTCCCGATCGAGAACTCGATCGAAGGAACAGTCAACATTACTCTCGATACTTTGTGGCAACAAAAAAATCTCAAAATCATGCGAGGTTTTACAATTCCGATTATTCATTGTTTATTATCTTGTAATGAAAATTTAAAAAATATCAAGACGGTTTATTCTCACCCCCAGGCATTAGGTCAGTGTCAACAATGGCTAAAACTAAATTTGCCCCAAGTCCAACTAATTCCCAGCAATTCAACAACAGAAGCTCTCAAACTTCTCCCCCAAGATTCCACTTCCGCAGCTATTTCTTCAGCTAAAGCAGCAGAACTTTATCACCTACCAATCTTATTTTCCGCAATCAATGATCGCCCTGATAATTGCACCAGATTTTTGGTCGTTGGCAGGCAAACAAACCAAACTGGAAGTCATATTTCCCTGGCATTTAGTCTTGAAAAAAATAGTTCTGGAGCTTTAGTCAAAGCTTTACAGGTTTTTGCAGAAAGAGATATTAATCTCAGCAAAATTGAATCTCGCCCCACCAAAAAATCATTAGGGGAATATCTATTTTTCTTGGAGCTAGAAGGGGGGTTACAAGATTCTAAAGTCCAAGAAGCGATCGCTATTCTCAAGCAATATGCAGAAGAAGTAAATATTTTTGGCAACTATAGTTTCATTGCCAATTAGGCGATGATTTCTCTATTTTTGAGAGTTTGAAAATAAATTTTTTTAGCTAACTTATCTTCAAATTAGAGTAGAAAGCTTATTTATCAATAATTAAATTCTGATAACTACTCTAACCTTATAAATAAACATATGTAAGCAATGTCGGTCACCTGAAAATGTGATTAATTTCAGGTTGCTAAGTGACAAAGATCATAGTTATAAGTACCCAAAAGGCAGTAGATTTAATTAAGTGGAAACACGGAAGCGCACAACTGAGTTTCAAGTCCACTCACCGATAACACACAATTTTTTTTAAACTCTTAACAATGACTTTTAATCTTACTGCTATCAAAAACTCTTCTCTTCTTTCTTTGACTGGTCTTGCTGCTTGTTTGCTAATTCCTACTGTTGCGGCTCCCGCTTCTGCTGCTGGTTTTGAATTTGATGCTCCTGCGGCTCAAGCTAATCCTGTTTTACTAGATAACGCGATCGCTTCTACTCCTCGCGTTAGTGCGGCTACTATCAATTTGGTTAAAACTCACGAAGGTTTTAGTGCTAAGGCTTATATCGATACTAGTGGTTTACCTGTAATCGGTTATGGTCAAACTTTCGTTCGCGGCAAACGAGTGAAGATGGGTCAGTGGATTACTAAGGCTGAGGCAGATAGAGAATTAGCTAGAGAGCTTTATCATATTCAGCGTAAGGTTAAGGCTAATGTTAAGGTTCGACTTACTCCTAACCAGTTGGGTGCGCTCACTTCTCTTGCTTACAATGCAGGGATGCGAGTAATTACTAACAGTACTTTGGCTCGTAAGCTTAATGCTGGTAACTATGCTGGGGCGGCTAATGAGTTTGTTCGTTGGAATAAAGCAAACAAAGGTGGCAAGCTTGTTCCTTTTGCTGGTCTTACTCGTAGACGCCAGGCTGAGCGTCGCTTGTTCTTAACTCCTTAGGCCAATAAATAATTCTGCTAAAAATAGTTGTTGATTATCGTTGAGCTAATTAACAACTATTTTTGTTTTTACCCTTTTATCTGTGGACATTATTTTGCGAACAAATCGCATCTTTTCGGCTTTTGGTTAATATTCTGGGGTTCTTGACTTATCATGTCAAAACCTCTCGATCTTCATCAAATAGTAAAAGATCAGCAGTTCTGAATCAAATGATTATTTTAAAATGTTCACTCTGCGAGGAATTCACGACAAGCCAGTTTCAATTAACTCATTCACAATTAACCATGAACAATTAACAAGAAGACCATAAACTTAATAGTGAAAATTTAATCCTCAAAAAATTTCACCAACTCTTGCAACTTATCCCAAGCCGCCCCACTAGCAATAATCTCTTGCGCTTTAACAATTCCTGCTGCCGTATCACCAAAAGGAACAACTTCCCCAACCTGAAGAGCTAAAGAAGTATTCAACGCCACTACCTCTTGTTGAGCAGCAGTCCCTTTACCTTGCAAAACTTTGGTTAAAATTTCGGCATTTTCTATCACTTCACCACCCTTGAGCGCAGCTAAACCAGCAGGTGTTAAACCAAGTTCTTTAGGATCTAGAGTCGCTCTACTAACCTGACCCTTGGAGAGCATCGCTACATCAGTAATGTCGCCCAAGCCTGCCTCATCAAGCTTTTCGCGACCGTAAACAACGATCGCCCTGGGAATTCCTAACTTATTTAGAGCTTCAGCCATGCTATCGATAAAACCACCGTCATAAACCCCAATTACCTGTCCAGTAGGACAAAGAGGATTTACCAAAGGACCTAATAAATTAAAAATTGTTCTGACTTTAAGAGTTTTTCTGAGTGGGACAACACTTTTCATTGCTGGATGCCAACCAGGCGCAAACAAAAAAGTAACCCCTACTGCATCAAGAGCCGCCTGAACTTTAGCGATCGGTGCAGTTAGCTCGATACCTAAATGCTCTAAAACATCCGCAGAACCTACTTTACTCGAAGCAGACCTATTACCATGTTTAGCAACTTTCACCCCAGCCGCAGCGGCAACAAAAGCGACAGAAGTAGAAATATTGAAAGTAGAAGAGCCATCTCCCCCTGTTCCACAGGTATCAATAACAGGAGTGTCATGTTCTAACAAATTCTGTTGCAGTGATTGTTCTTTTAGCACTTGAGCCATCCCTGCCAACTCGCTAGCAGAGACTCCCTTCGCCTGAATTACAGCTAAGATAGCCCCTGACATCACAGGTGGGATAGTTTCTTCCAGCCAGCCTCTCATCAATTCTGATGCTTGTGCTTGCGATAAAGATTGCCGATCTAAAAGCTGCTGTAATAATTCCGAGAGGTTAATAGTCATGGCTATAAATTTTGTTAATTGGTTTTATGCTGATTGATTCAAATAGGGGGGTTGGAAAATACTTTAGCTCGCCTTAAGGGCAGAATAACAATTACAATTTATAAATATTAGATTTTTAAGTCATTTTTTAATCAGCCACAATTCTCTATGAAATATTTGTTTCGAATAACCGCCATTTTATTCCTGTTTTGTTCCTGCTTACTTGCCAAGCCTGTGTTAGCAGCCAGCTCAACTTCTGTTACTCCCTCAGCCTTTAGCGAGTTTAGTGCAGAAGAGCTAAAAAATAAAGACTTTTCGGGCAAGGTTTTGCAAAGTATCGATTTTGCAAAGGTTGACTTAGAAGAAGCAGACTTCAGCGATTCAGATCTTAGAGGTGCGGTGTTTAACGCTTCCAATCTAGCTAAAGCGAACTTGAAGGGAGCCGATTTTAGTTATGGTTTTGCTTATCTAACTAATTTTGATGGAGCAGATCTAACTAACTCAATTTTCCAAGAAACTATTCTTTCCTTCTCTACTTTTAAAGATGCCAAAATTGATGGAGCAGATTTTAGTTTAGCAGTACTAGAAAAGTGGCAAGTTAAACAACTTTGTGCTGATGCGAAAGGAGTTAACCCCCAAACAGGAGTTGACACTCGTGATTCGCTAGGATGTCCATCCTAGGTAGTTCTGTTCTAAGAACTTTTAGAGTTATTTTTAACAAAATTAAATTCAAAAAAAGAGGTGGATTTAACTCCACCTCTTTTTTTAGGCTAAAAATAATAGCTTATCCTTGCAATTGATCTAAGCTGGCTAATACTTCTTGACTATGAGTATTCGGTCTCACTCCCAAAAATGTTTTTTTCAAAATTCCCTCAGGATTAATAAGATAGGTATGACGTAAAGACATAATTCCTAACCAAGAACCATAATCCTTACTGACCGCTCCATCGGTATCAGCTAGAAGGGGAAATTTTAAACCCTCTGCATCGCAAAATTCACGATGGGAATCAACATCATCAACACTAACTCCAATTATCTGGGCATTGCGAGCTTCATATTCGGCAATATCTTGCTGGAAACGACGTGCTTCCACCGTACAACCTGAAGTAAAGTCAGCAGGATAAAAGTAAAGCACAATCCATTTACCTTGATAATCACTAAGACTTATTTCCCCATCGCCTGTATTGGTAGGTAAAACAAATTCTGGTGCTGGCTCATCCACGGTTGGTTGATCTCCCCCCAAGGCTAAAGCAGAGCTAGGGTTGCTACAAAAAACGAATAAGAAAAGAGCAAAAATGGATAAAATTCTGACAAAATTGTCACGATTGATTGTTAGTAAGAATGTATTTTTTAGTCGCATATTTTAAATTGTATTTACCCAAAATTAAGGAATTAGATTCATGAAAATTTATCAGTTTCTTCTTGAGACTGAAATTAATATGATAGATAGCACTTTCTAATAGTACTTTTTAAAAGATATAATAACTTTAGTGATAATTTGTTAAGATAGCTAGCTTAAATTTGGTTATATAAATATGAACGCAATTTCTGAGACTACTGCCGCCCATGGCGGAGCATTGATCAATCGTATTGTTACAGATGAGCAAAAGACAAAGTTTCTAGCTCAAGCAGATTCTTTACCAAGCGTAGAATTAGACCAAAGAGCAACATCTGATCTAGTGATGATTGCGATCGGTGGTTTTAGCCCAATTGATGGGTTTATGAATAAAGCCGACTATCAAGGTGTTGTTGATAATATGCGTATGGCTGATGGAACTGTCTGGTCTGTACCAGTTACTTTGTCGGTCACTCCAGAAGTTGCAGCACCGTTAAAAGAAGGTAGCTTAATTCGCTTAAATGATTCTGATGGTAGATTTATCGGGGTTCTCGAATTAACTGAAAAATATACCTACGATAAAAAGCATGAGGCTGTTAACGTTTATCGCACTGATGAAGATAAACATCCTGGGGTAAAAGTTGTTTACGAACAAGGTGATATCAACTTAGCTGGCCCAGTTTGGCTATTGGAGCGGGATGCTCATCCTTTATTCCCTGCGTATCAAATTGATCCAGCAGCTTCTAGAGCATTATTCCGTGAGAGAGGCTGGAAAACTGTAGTTGGTTTCCAAACTCGTAACCCTATTCACCGCGCTCACGAATATATTATTAAATGTGCGCTAGAGATCGTTGATGGTCTTTTCTTGCATCCTTTGGTTGGAGCAACTAAAAGTGATGATATTCCCGCTGATGTAAGAATGCGTTGCTATGAAATCATGATGGAAAATTATTTCCCTCAAGATCGAGTAATCTTGGCTATCAATCCTTCGGCGATGAGATATGCAGGCCCTCGCGAAGCAATTTTCCACGCGTTAATTCGTAAAAACTATGGTTGCACTCACTTCATCGTTGGTCGTGACCATGCTGGGGTAGGCGACTACTACGGTACTTATGATGCTCAAGAAATCTTCAGTCAGTTCACAGCAGAAGAGTTGGGAATTACTCCTCTTAAATTTGAGCATGCTTTCTATTGCACTCGTACAGAGCAAATGGCAACTGCTAAAACTAGTCCTGCAACTAAAGAAGAGCGTATTCACTTATCCGGAACTAAGGTTCGTGCGATGTTGAGAGAAGGTAAAACTCCTCCTCCTCAGTTCTCTCGTCCTAAAGTTGCTGAAGAATTGGCAAGAGCTATGAGCGCTTCTGTTTAATAATTTGCTGCTAACAAATTAAGCGAGTACTTATTTCGTTCTTTAATGTTGAGTTATTCAGCGATCGCTTTACTTCAGGCGATCGCTTTTTTTATAAAAACTAACAAAAACCTAATTTGTCCTTTGCCAAATACGTTGAATCTCTCTTCTCGTGGCAACGTTTGGAGGAGGAAGAATTTTCCCAGCAGGTTTAACTTCGCTACCAGGAATGTTTTGTGACCAAGGACTATTAACTACGCCTTTTAGATCAACGTTTCCAGAAACAGGACGAAAACCATAACTGACAAATACTTCTTGTTGTCTAGGTTGAGTAATAAATTCGATAAATTTTTGAGCGACCTTAGCTTTAGCAGAACTAACGTTACGACGTGGAATCGCAGCCGTAGCGATCGTTTCGATTGTGGGATTCAAATAGTAAATTTGATAGGAAGCACCCTGACTAGTTTGTGCTTGCTGCCAGCGAGAAAGAGCAATACTTTCGTAGACAGTAGCAACATCTGCATCGTTAGCCCCACGAGCTATATATTCTTGCAACAAAATATCAGTAGAGCGTGCTGGTCGATAAACAGAACGCTTAATCAAAGAAAATAAATTTTTAGCTTCAGGACTATTTAATTCTTGGTTTAAAGACTTGACCCACAGATCTAGAGTTAATTGACCACTGTTAGAGCGAGTTGGGTTGGTAAAAGCTAAATCAAAACTCCCCCAGTTGGACTTACCACCAATTTTGCTCCACTCAGCTTTTTGGAGTGCTTCCGATAAATTTTGCCAACGAAAACGACCTTCAGGAAAAAGAACTTTGCCTCGTTCTTGCCAGGCGATCGCCACTAATCTGGTTTTAGCAATTGGTTGTGGACGGCCATAAAAGGGATCACTATTTTCTTGGGCTTGATAGCGTTCTTTCAACTCCTGAAGAATTTCCCCCTCGGCGGGAATTAAAATTGTTGGCTCAAAATCATTCTTACGATCAATATAGTTATTAACGATGTCTTGAGAACCTTGAAACTTAAGTTCTATCTTGACTTGGGGATTTTTCACCTGGAATTGTTGGGCTAACTCCTGCAATGGTGCTTGCAACTCTGTTCCACTGACGATTACCAGACTTTTGCTTAATCCTGGCAGGGGAGCAAAAGTTAGAGCCAACGCCACTAAAATAATCAAAGTAGAAATAATAGTCCGCGTGCGATTATTCAGTTTTGATCCTTCACTACTAAACAAGATCTTCTTAACTCTCCCTTTTTAGTTGGTTAAAATATCGACATTTTCCTGAAAACTTTTTAACTCCTCACTCAGATTAGCTAGCTCGTTAATATTGTCAGCATTATTTAAGTCAGCAGTAATAATTTGATTCTGCAACTGTTGCAAGATTCCTGCCGCATCAATAATTTGATTAGAAAGAGCATAGATCTGCGCTTCTCTAGTATCTTCTCCTTGCTTGGCTAGTTCTAAGTTACGTTTTAGGCTCGTAATTAAGCCCGACAATTGTTGCTGGGCAGCACCACTACTTTTACTGTGTTTAGCCGTTGCCTCTCTCAATTGCCTTTCAATATTTGCAGATGACAATAAAGAATTTTCACCTTGTAATTTGCTAGTTATCGCTTCTGTTTTAGCTGGCAACTCTTGAGCGCGATCGCATACATACTGAATAGTGGCTAATAATTCTAGTTGAGTAGAACTTGTTAAATATTTTGCTGACTCTTGGCGTAGTTTATTTGCTTGTTCTGCTAGTGACTGGGACTGTTGTTTTAGTTTGCTAATTTCTCTTTTTAAGGCTGGGTTTTGCGGTTTTTGCGACTTGCGGACAGAAGCACCCATAATAGCGATCGCTATGGCTATAACTAACATGAGGATTTTGGGTATATCCAATATTCTCACGCCTATAACCAAGATTGCCATGCCCAGCAAAACGACCAAAGGATAGTGTAAAGGGTTGGCTAATTGTTTCATCGTTAACCCGATAATTTCATTTAATTCAAGACCCTGCCAATTTAAAACTCTACTTGCAAATCTGCCATCAACTGAGAAATCGTTTCAGGATCTCCCTGACGATAATATCCCCCATTTAGCTCAGCAATTGCCTTAAGTGCATCTGCATTAAACTTACCTGTTTCCCCATAACCTACAGTAAAAAAGGCAATCCGATCTTCTGATTCAAAGCCACTATTTTTTAATTCTTGGGAGAGGGCATCTAAACTAATTCCTTTCCCAGAATCTCTACCATC
>CALKUU010000239.1 GCA_937996665.1 uncultured Xenococcaceae cyanobacterium
CAAATCGCCAAGCCAAAAGAAAGGGTAATAAAAATGTTTTTGTGGCTTTGTTTTTATTGACGATAATCGGTTCAGCGACCTTTGCTGTACTTAAATTCTTTCCTGAGATTTTAAAATTTGAGTGGCTCAACAAAAATAAACTCGCAAGCTCGAAAGTTGAGCTGGGGCAGCAATATTTAAATGAGAATCATAAGGTTAGGCTCAACTATCCAACAGAATGGAAAATTAGAGAACTAGAAGACCCAATAACTGGGGAAGTAATGGTTTTGACCGCACCACTTGAAGGAGAGGATGATATCTTTCGAGAACAAATTTTTCTAACGATTATGCCAATTACAGGAACTCCAGAAAAGTTCGAAGAAAGCTTGATCGATAAATTAATTGATGTACCAGATATTACCAATATTTATTACAAACAAGAATCGGGGATTTTAGCGAATCAAAAGTCCCATAGCGTTACTTATGAAAGAAACGACGGTTCTCTTAGTTTGCAGCAAAGAGAGATTTTTACGATTGATCAGCAAACCGCCTATTTAATTACTTTTATTTCCGAGAAAGATCAGCACGAAACTTATCTGCCAACGCTTAAGGCTATTCTCAAATCTTTTGCGATCACGGAAGATCTTGATCAGAGTACAAACCTTGAAATAGATAGAAAATATAACGACTAAAAATTAAGATCTCAAGCCAAAGTCGCAAAGAAATTAACAACTTCTTTAGCGATCGCCTCAGCACCATCTTTATCTAAAGTAATATTGGTTTGAGGTGGGGTTAGTTCTTGGTTGAGAAATTGCCATTCAGTTTCAAAAAAATCTTGATTGCTAATAATTTGGTGAGGAAAGTAGTCTTGTAAAGCCTTAAGTAAAACAGGTGCTTCGGCAAAACCAGTTCTAGTTAAAGAAACAATTGGCACATCCAATCTTAGGGCTTCAGAAAAAGTACTGTAGCCAGGTTTAGAAACGATTCTGCCACACAGAGGCATAAAATCAACTGGACGATAAGAGTGACCCGAGATTTTGGCAAGATTAGTCAATTCTGGGGCTTGTGAGTCAAAAGTAATAAATTGCCAATCGGAGAACTTCTCTAGATTTTGATAGGGAATCGCTTGTAAACCAAGACCACCAAAACTTAAAAGAACTGTTTTTTCCTTAGCTGCATCCAACCCAAATTTTGCTCTTAGCTCATCAAAATTAAATTTCGGTGTCCCCCCAGTTAGACCCACATCAGTAACTATGGGAAAAGCGCTCATTGGTTCATTAAGTGGTAACCGAAATAAGCGATCGCACTGACCATAACAATCGCTAATCCAAGCAACAATTTCGGCAAAATCTTCACCCCAGTCTCGATAGATAAAATCCCAACCAAAATTACTCATCATCCAACAAGGAATGTTTGCTTCTTGAGCGATTTTCGTTACCAGGGGAGGAATATCTGCAAGGATCAAGCTCACATTTTGCGACTGAATAAAATTTACTTCCTCAGCAATAATTTCAGCTTGTCTTAATTTTATTGACTGCATTTGTTGCAAAGTAGCTGCTTTATCCATCGTCAAGCTATCTTGCTGAATTACCCCCACATCAAAAACCACGGGTCTGTATTCAAAATCCTTACTCAGATAAGACTGCAATAACCAGCGTGGCGCAGTAGTGGCAAAAATCAAACTTAAATCTGGAGCTAATTTTTGAATTTCGGCAGCAACAGCAGCAACGCGGACAGCATGTCCAAAACCATGACTAGTAACTGCCAAATATAGTTTGGGTGACGACATTCTTCTGAAAAGTTCTTAAAAAGCTTAGGTGGTCACCTCAGGTTAGCCGATTTTTCGGAAATCGGATTTATTGCTAGGGACGAAAAATAGTCCCTAGTTAAAAACTCAATAAAGAAACTGTGAAAAACTAGTAAAAAACTTAATTATTTTTACTTTTTTGGAGCGTCAAATTGATGATCTCCTGTGCAGTGATGGTAATATTGCCTAGTGAGGGAGTCTTGTTGTGATTTGTTGAAGTTTGAAAAAGTAAAGTATGAAAATATTAGTTGTCGAAGATGATGAAAGAATTAGCGATGCGATCGTTGAGTACTTGTCAGACGCTCATTACGCAGTAGAAGCGGCCTATGACGGTCAGGCAGCGTGGGATCTTTTGGAAGTTTTTGCCTACGATATGATCCTCTTGGACGTGATGATGCCCAGGATGGATGGAATTACTTTGTGTAAAAAACTCAGACAAAAAGGAATGAGTATTCCAATTTTGATGCTGACAGCCAAAGACACTCTCACCGATAAAATTGGCGGTCTTGATGCTGGGGCTGATGATTACTTGATTAAACCTTTTGAGCTAGAAGAGATGTCTGCCAGGATTCGCGCTCTTTTGCGTCGAGGTGCAACCACTACCACACCGATTCTTACTTGGGGTGAGTTGAGCTTAGATCCTAGTACTTGCGAAGTTTTTTACGGAACAAAAATTCTACCTCTTAGCCCCAAAGAATATAAGTTGCTGGAGTTTTTCCTCCGCAATGGCAGAAGGGTGTTTAGTCGCGCTCAAATTCTGGAGCATTTGTGGTCATTTGAACAGGTGCCAGAAGAAGCTACGGTCAAGGCTCACATTAGAGGATTAAGACAAAAATTAGAATCTTCAGGTGCACCCAGTGACATTATCGAAACGGTTTATGGGTTAGGCTATCGTCTCAAAGAAAGACCAGAGGCTCAGCCTAGTTAGGGTCATTTTTAAAGATCTACTTATTTCTAAATTATCTATCTAAATTAATCGTGATTAACCATGCTTCAAGGTTTACGATGGCGGTTGCTATTATCTTATCTGACTATAATGGCAGCGATTTTGAGTGTTTTCGGGACTGGGGTTTACGTCTTTTTTAGCCGCAATCTCTATCGTCAACTCGATAAAAAATTGCTAACTCTCGCTCAGTCGGCTGCCCCATCTTTTCCCGAGGTGGAAAAAAGCGGACGTTCCTATCTTGATCGGGTTGATAAGGTTCCTTGGCGAGATATTTTTAATCGCGATCGCCAAAGTTTAGAGTGGTTTGACGCAGAAGGAAACACCCTAGGTAGAAAAGGTTTTTCTCGTATCGAATTCAAGCCGAAAACTGGAGCAGTCAATCTACCTGAATATGTTGCGGGTTTTTCTTCACGAGCCTATACAATTTCGGTCTTTAAAGATAGCGCAATTCCCAAAGAACCAACCCTAGAAGGTTTTATCCGAGCCAGTCAATCTGTTGAAGAAATTGAAACAGCGCAAAATCAATTACTTTTAGTTTTGAGTTTTGGTGGATTTGCTACTTTGCTATTAAGTGGTCTAGGCGGTATTTGGTTAACCCAAAAGGCGATCGAACCGATTGAGGCTAGCTATTTTAAACTCAGACAATTTACAGCTGACGCTTCTCACGAATTGAGAGGTCCATTAACAGCAATCAAATTCTCAATTGATTTGATGCGTAGCCATCCCGAAAGAGTTCATCCCAAAGATGTTAAAAAGCTAACTGCGGTTGCTAGTGCCACAACCCAGATGAGTGAATTAATTGAAGATTTACTGCTATTAGCCAGAACGGATCAAGCTAAAATTGCCCCAGCTCGGGAAAAAACATCTATCCCGCTTAAATCCTGCTTGCAAAATCTACTCATTCTCTTAGATCCAGTAGCCCAAAACAAGGAAGTTTCCCTAGACTCTAAATTAGAATTAGAGTCTGAAATAAATGTCTTTGGCGAGCAGCAAAAGATATCCCGACTTTTCTCTAACCTAATCCACAATGCGATTCAGTATACGCCTGAAGGTGGGAATGTAACCGTTGAACTAATCAAGATGGGTCGTTTTGCGATTGTTTTAATTAAAGATACGGGAATTGGCATCCCTGAAGATCAGATTCCTCATGTTTTTGATCGCTTTTGGCGCGCGGATAAAGCTCGTTCTCGCCGAGAAGGTGGAACTGGTTTAGGTCTTTCGATTGTTAAGGCGATCGCCACTAGTCATGGAGGAAAAGTCAGCGTTACTAGTGAAGTAGGAGTCGGTAGCTGCTTTCAAGTCAAGCTCCCACTGCTGAGTAGCCCTAGCAACCAAGACAAGAAATCTCCAACAAAGGCAAATTCGGTTGCAAAAATTACTCGCGACCAAAAGCAGTTACCTAACCAAGGAAATTAAAGCTAAACAACTAAATAATCAAGTTTTGACAAAAGAAAGCTAGATAAGTAATTTTTTGCAAGGGGCAAAAGATTTTCGGTGGAGCGGACTGACACCATGGGCTTCTAGAGCGGCAAGATGCTTTGCGGTCGGATAACCTTTATTCTTGGCTAGATCATATTCTGGATATTGCTCAGCTAAACTTGAAATCAGTTCATCGCGCCAGACTTTAGCTAAGACACTAGCCGCAGCGATCGCAGTTGACTTTTGGTCGCCCTTAACAACAGTTTTTTGGGATATTGCTAAGTTAGGGATAGGAAAATTCCCATCGATTAAACAAATTTCAGGAGATGGTCGCAGAGCCAAAATAGATCTTTTCATTGCCAGCAGAGAAGCTTGCAAAATATTTAGCTCATCAATCTCTTCAACTGTTGCTTCGCTAACATGCCAGTCTAGAACTTTACTCTGAATTTGAGGAACTAATTGCTGACGTTTTTTTGCGGATAGTTTTTTACTATCCTTAACGCCAGCATCAATAAGTTCAGGAATAGCCGCTAAAGGTAAGACAATAGCCGCGGCAACAACAGAACCAAATAAAGCCCCTCTACCTACTTCATCTACACCTGCAATTATTTTTGGTTGATTGTTGGTCTCAGCAAGAAAAGAATACTCCCAACTCAAATAATCACTCACAAAATTAAACTAGCTTAAATTAGACTGTTGCTTCTTCTTTTTTTGTTGAGGAACGGCGACGACGACGACGACGAACTTCGACAACCTCTTCTTTTTGCTCTTCTTCTTCTACCGCAACAGTTTCTGGTTCAGGCTCCATTTCAGGTTCAATTTCTGGAATTTCGGAAGTTACTTCAGGCTCGACAATTTCAGGATCTTCAGACACATCAGAATCATCTGCGTTGGCAATTATAGGTGCAGAGATCTTCTTGATAATCTTCTTCACTGTTTTTTCTGTTGAGGCTGAATCCAATTCTTTATCTGACGCCATCTCATCAGCATCCCCACTCAAATCAGAAGCTAGCAAGTCAGGATTTTCAGCTACAGCTACTGATGTAGCTACCTCTTCTGTTGATTCTCCAGGCTGTCTAACCTGTACAAGAACAGATCGAGAATTTTGAAGATCATGATCGACATAAATTAAAGGAGAAATTCCCATCAAAGCATAAATCTCTTGCTCTAGCGCAGACATCTCTACTGCAACTGTTTCAATCGGCTCTTCTTTTCTCACATTCCGACTACGAGACTTGCGATCGCGTAAAGAGATTTCTCTCTCTCCTGTATTAGAAGAACTGCTGATACTTGGCTTCGAAGTCGTTTCTTCTGGTTCTAAACGAACCTCTTCTCGCTTTTGAGTGGTAGGTGCTGCTACTTCAGACTCATTAGTTTCCTCTCTTAGAGCAATTTCATTACGACGACGACGACGACGACGGCTACCATTATTGCCACTTTGTTCCTGATAATTAGGGTGGTTAACTAGATTTTCATCGTTATTGGCATCCAAGCTACGAACAGAATCAAGCGATCGGCGCTCTCTAGCGGCAACTAACTCATTAGGGACAACCAAAGGAGTAATCGGCGATCCTTCCAAAGACTCACATTGAGTTCGACCAGATAAAGAAGCAAGATGACCAAGTCCGCCACAGCTAGGACAGGTTTGACCAAACAGCTCATAAAGATTTTGACCTTGGCGTTTGCGAGTCAGCTCAACCAAACCCAACTCAGAAAGTTGAGCAATTTGGGGTCTGGATTTATCTCCTCGCAGAGCGTTATTAAAGTGTTCTAGTAATTTCAACCGATCTGTATTCGTATCCATATCGATGAAATCAACCACAATTACCCCACCAATATTGCGTAATCTCAGTTGGCGAGCAATTTCGGTAGCTGCTTCTCGATTAGTCCACAGAACAGTCTCTCTAGCCGTAGCAGAACGAGTAAAAGAGCCAGAGTTAACATCAATAACAGTAAGGGCTTCTGTCGGCTCCATAATTATGTAACCACCAGAAGGAAGTTCTACTCTCGGTTTTAGAGCCTCTCGAATTGCAGCATTAACTCGGTAATACTCTAAGACCGGCTGCTGTTCACGATGATAATCAACAAAAACACCTTGAGGAGAACGACCACCACTCCAATTGGAGAGATGTTGTTTAACTCGTTTCATCGCTGACTGAGAATCCACCATAATGGTGTTGACCTCAGAAGAGTACATATCTCGTAAGACTCTTTGAATAAAGTCGTCATCCCGATTGAGAAGAGTAGGTGGCTTCGCAAATCCGGCTTGCTCTTGGATTGACTCCCACTGCCTTTGCAGCATTTCCAAGTCTTCCATAATCGCCTCGACGGGCTGATCGTCTGCTTCTGTTCTTACTAACAAACCCATCCCAGCAGGTTTAATCAACACCGCTAGGGCGCGCAAACGACTCCGCTCGTGATCTTCGCGAATACGTCTAGACAGCTTGACACCTTTGCCATAGGGCATCAGAACCAGGTATCTACCTGGAAGGGTAATATTCCCGGTTAACCTAGGGCCCTTATTTCCCGTTGGTTCTTTCATAACCTGAACCAGGGCCTTTTGTTGAGGCGCCAAAAGCTCAGTAATACTAGCGGCAGACTTTTTCAAACGTAACGGGCCAAGATCAGTAACATGGATAAAACCATTACGTTCTGAATCTCCAATATTTACGAATGCAGCATCTATTCCAGGGATAACATTTTCGACCAACCCAAGGTAAATATCACTTACTTGCTGGGTTCCGGTCGATACGACTAATTCTTGTATTTGTTCTTCAAAAAAAACCGCAGCAATTTGGTGCTGTTCTGCGATGATAATCTGTTTGGGCATTAATATTCCTCAAAAGCTCAGTTGAAATTCAATGACACCTAAATAGGGTGCGTTCGTGGGGTTATAGCGATCAGATGACTTGATGATTCAAAAAAATTAGTTCATTTATATTGGTGTAAATTTAGATTTAGGAGTGGCATCTTAAAATTGAAACTAGAGATGCATTTTGGCGACTTAATCCCACTGATGCCAGGCTATCTTTGCCAAACTACTCTGCCAAACTGCCTTTGTCAGAATAGTTATCTATGGATAGTTGAGGTTTGAGTTGCTTTCTCTAAACTTCGAGGCAATTAATTACAGTTTTAGTTAGGGCCTAGAGCTTTTCACAAATTTTCCTTTAAGAATTGTTAGATAATACAAAATTAAGTCAAAGATTTACAGATGAATCGAAGCTTGGTGGTAACAAAGCCGAGGATATAGGTTCGAGGATATAGATAATCCAGACTATATTTTGGCTGTGCAGGCAATTCAACAATATTGATTTAAACTGAAAATAAAGCTAACAGCGAATAATCAATGCAACTTAATAAAAGCTATTGAATAAAAGCCATTATTAAAAGCAGAAGGAGCAAACCTCTCCCAAACTTACTCTTTCAAGTTTGGTCATTTGCCAAGCAGCTACTTATTCTAACCAAGCTAGACTAATACTCAGCAATAATCGTCGCACTCAACTACGAATATTAACCTGAATATAACCCTGAAGATCAGTTTTTGACAAGAAAATTATAATTTCATTATTAATTTTTCAATTAGTGTCAAGCAAACTTTGGCAGAGATCAGTCAAGTTATAACTCAATTCCTCTTAATTACCAATGGTTGCCAGTGATTAGCTTTACGTAAAGAATTAATAACAACCGGCAGTTGCTCGACGACAAAGTCTATCTCTTGCTGAGTGTTAAAGCGACCAATTCCCAGACGTAAAGAATTAAGAGCCAATTGACGATCGCGCCCTAAGGCTTGCAAAACGTGAGACGGTTTACGGCTTGCACTCGCACAAGCAGATCCAGAAGACAGGGCGATTTTGGGCGTTAAGGCTGCTAATAAAGAGGAAATATCTACTCCTTCGATGCTGAAATTGAGGTTTCCTGCCAGTCTGTGCTGAAAATCGCCGTTGAGATGAATCCCTGGTAAAGATTCTAGGCTTTGCCAGAGTTGGTTACGAAGTTGAAGAAGCCTTTGATTTTCTGTCTCCATAGCTTGTATTCCCAACTCAAGGGCTTTGGCAAAACCAATAATTTGCGGAACGGCTAAAGTCCCAGAACGAAGATTTTGCTCTTGTCCACCCCCATGTAGTTGAGTAGCTAAGCGAACTTTTTGACCCTGCTGACGGACATACAGGGCGCCGATTCCCTTGGGACCGTATATTTTATGGGCAGTTAGGGACATTAAATCAATTTGAAGATCATTTACATCTAAAGGAATTTTGGAGATCGCTTGAGCTGCATCAGTATGAAATAAAACCTGGTGTTGTCGGCAAATAGCACCGATTTCCTTGAGTGGTTGAATTACCCCAATTTCATTGTTCGCAGCCATAACCGAGACCAAAATTGTCGTAGGTTTAATTGCTTTCTCTAGTTGATCTAAATCAAGTAGACCATTAGTTTGTACTGGCAAGTAGGTGATCTCGAAACCCAAAGACTCAAGATATTGGCAGGGTGATAAGACAGCGCTGTGTTCGGTAGTGACTGTAATAATGTGCTTACCCTTATTCAGGTAAGCTTCAGCAACTCCTTTAATAGCAAGATTGTTTGCCTCGGTTGCTCCACTAGTAAAAAGAATTTCCTCCGAACTGGCATTAATCGCTTCAGCAATCAGATTACGTGCTTGCTTGATCGCAGCAGCAGTTTCCCAACCGTATTGATGAGGACTACCAGGATTGCCAAAGCGATCGCAAAAATATGGTTTCATAGCCTCATAAACCCTTTCGTCCATGGGAGTAGTGGCTTGGCAATCAAGATAAATCGGCTTGTTTAACATCGTGTTTGGGTTAAGAATTTGCAATTAGGAGTTCGGAATTAGCAACGCCATTTTCACTATCAGAATCAGGTTTTCAGAAGATGAATGAAGATTGTTCTCTTACCACTTTATCTATTAACCAAAAAAGAGATATCCTAGCTAGAAGTAAAATTAAGAACAGCTAGCGGATTGAGTGGTGTTAGACCTTAAACTGATTCGACAAAATTCTACCCAAATTCAAGAGCTACTTGATCGTCGTAAAGCTAAAGAATACGACCTTAGCCTTGTTTTAGAGTTAGACCAAAAACACAGAGAAATAGAAACTAATCGTAGCCAGTTGAGTGCGAGAAGTAATGAGATTGGCAAAACTATTGGTCAAAAAATCAAGAATGGCTCTAGTCCCCAAGGAGAAGAAATAGTCGCTCTCAAGGAAGAAGGGAACTCCCTTAAAACCCAATTAGCTGAATTAGAGCCTCAAGAAAAAGAGCTTAAAGCCAAAATTAACCAACTATTACTACAATTTCCTAATCTTCCAGCAGACTCCAGCCCCCTAGGTAAGGATGAGAGTGAAAATGTTGAAGTCCGTCGCTGGGGAGATGAGTATATCCCCGAATCGGAAGGGATTCTTCCTC
This sequence comes from uncultured Xenococcaceae cyanobacterium, assembly GCA_937996665.1. Classification (GTDB taxonomy): domain Bacteria; phylum Cyanobacteriota; class Cyanobacteriia; order Cyanobacteriales; family Xenococcaceae; genus Hyella. The sequence goes on from CALKUU010000239.1 coordinate 9,570, forward strand.
ACTGGGAAATCGGCGAACAATTGGGCATTCTCGACTTTAAACGAGCTGTCAAAATCGCTCAAAGTCGCTTTGTTAATTTGGTTGGGGTCGGCGCTGCTCTAGAGCGAGCATTAATTAGCTTCATGCTAGATAGCCAGATTGCAGTAGGTTACTTGGAAGTAATGCCCCCCGTGTTGGTCAATACCGAGTCTTTGACTGGAACTAGTCAGTTACCTAAGTTTGCCGAAGAAAGCTTCAAATGTGGGGAAGATGATTTGTGGCTAACTCCAACTGCGGAAGTTCCACTAACTAACCTTTATCGAGGTGAAATCCTAGAGGCTGACCAGTTACCAATTCGTCACTGCGCTCACACGCCATGTTTTCGTAGAGAAGCAGGCAGTTATGGGAAGGACACTAGAGGCTTAATTCGGCTCCATCAATTTAACAAAGTGGAGTTAGTCAAACTCGTAAAACCTGAAGATTCGGAAGCAGAACACCAGGCTCTGGTGCAAAATGCAGAGGCAATTTTACAAGCTTTAAAATTGCCCTATCGCGTCATCGAGCTTTGTACAGGGGATTTAGGCTTTGGGGCGGCTAAATGTTTTGATCTCGAAGTTTGGTTACCTTCAGCCTCTACCTACAGAGAAATTTCTAGCTGTTCTAATTTCCATGATTTTCAAGCGAGAAGGGCAAATATTCGCTTTAAAGAAACTGGCAAAAAAGGTACGCAGTATGTTCATACCCTCAATGGCTCAGGACTGGCGATCGGCAGAACAATGGCGGCTGTACTCGAAAATTATCAATTACCCAACGGAACTATAAAAGTTCCTGAAGTTTTGCAACCCTATCTAAAAAAAGAGGTAATTTAAGTTATCTTTCTTCCTCAAAATATGTTTTTGGCCTTTCAATTTCAATCCCCTGGTCCAATTATTTGGGAAATCGGTCCATTCTTGGGAATTGGTCCTTTTGTTGTGCGTTGGTACGGGTTACTGATTGCCTCGGCGGTTTTAATCGGGGTTAATCTGTCCCAATATCTAGCTAAACGTCGTGGGGTCGATCCTGATCTAGTAGGGGATTTAGTAATTTGGCTTGTCTTTGGGGCAATTCCTTGTGCTAGGCTTTACTACGTTTTATTTGAATGGCAACAATACAAAAACCAGCCATTCCCTTCGGTTTTTGCAATCTGGAACGGCGGAATAGCTATTCACGGGGCAATTATTGGAGGTACGATCGCCGCGCTAATTTTTGCCAGGCTGAATAAGTTCTCTTTTTGGCAGTTAATCGATTTAATTATGCCCTCGTTGATCTTGGGACAGGCGATCGGTCGTTGGGGCAACTTTTTTAACTCAGAAGCTTTTGGTCGTCCTACCGATGTACCCTGGAAACTATTTATTCCACCAGGCAACCGACCCTTAGACTACGTGAGCTATAGCTTTTTTCATCCCACTTTTTTATATGAATCAATCTGGAATTTGGGTGTATTTGCCCTATTGCTCTGGTTGTTTTTCTGGGGATTAAAAAACGGCAATCAACTTAAAGTAGGGACTCTTAGTTTTACTTATCTGATTACCTATAGCATCGGTCGCTTTTGGATTGAGGGGCTACGCACAGATAGTCTGATGTTTGGCCCTTTGCGAATTGCCCAACTTATTAGTTTAGGCGCAATCTCCATAGGCCTTATCGGACTATTTTGGCTCTATTTTTTGAAATTACCATTACTTGATACGGCAAGAAAAAAGAATAACTATACTCAATGAATCAACCAATTAAAGCTGCCGTTTACATTATTGGCGCAGGGCCTGGCGATCCAGAACTCCTAACTCTTAAGGCTCATCGTCTTATTACCCAGGCAGATACTATTTTCTATGCCCATTCCTTAGTTCCCAGACAAATTTTACAGGATGTGCGTCCTGAGGCAACTTTAATTCCGACAGGGAGTAAGACTCTTGAGGAAATAGTGCCCAGCATGATCGAACAAGTCAGACAAAATAAGGTGGTGGTTCGGCTTCATTCTGGAGACTTGACTCTTTATAGTGCGATCGCTGAGCAGATGAGGCTTTTAGCCGAGGCCGAAATTCCCTTTGAGTTAATTCCTGGCATTAGTGCTTTTCAGGCTGCCGCGGCAAAACTTCAGACCGAATTAACCGTTCCTGAATTAGTGCAAACCATTATTTTGACGAGAATCAGTGGTGAAGCTTCTTCTGTTCCCGAAGAAGAAGATTTGGCAAGTTTGGCTGCCCATAAAGCTAGTCTCTGTCTTTATCTAGCTGCTCGTCACATATCCAAGGCGGAAGAAAAACTTTTACAACACTATCCTGCTGATACGCCAGTAGCAATTTGTTATCGAGTTGGCTGGCAAGACGAACAGATTTGGCTAGTTCCTCTTAATAAAATGGCAGCAGCTTCAACGCAACATAATTTGATTAGAACTACCTTATATCTAATTAGCCCTGCCCTCAATCAATCTCTTTCTAATCGATCTGCTCTCTACAACCCTGAGCATGCCCATCTTTTTCGACCCCAAAAATTAGGCTCTTAGGAGCTGCCGAGCCAACAAGCAAGCAGATAAACTAACGGATAAACCAATTAGCGATCGCCAATTAAAAATCTCAGTAGCAGTTATTGTTACCTGAAATTTTCATCATGTGACTGCTCCAGACACTCATCGCAAACGATAGAGTGCTGGCTTCATCCCTCGCAAGATGAAAACTTACTACGCTACGCCACTTGCCTAAAACCATGATAGCTTTCATAATCTCCTGGCAGCCCGACTTCGTAGTCAATTTCTTTCCCCGATAGACCATCGGTATATGCGAAGCTGTATCCTTTAGGACTAACGTAAAAACAAATGATTTTACTAATACATCTAATTACGTTTGGATTTTTACTGACTCAACTTCTGAGCCAAACCCTTATCCAAGTTGTCTAGGTGCTGATTTGTACGAAGTTACAGCGATTTATAGCTAGATTTTACGTACATATATATCATACAATAGCTGAAACCCTTACTACTTAGAGATTTGATGTATAAATTGTTAAGTAGTCGTGCTCGTTTTCATCCCGATATGCGTAGCGGTATCCCTTTAGGGACGCTCAATCAAAGATTAGAGCGCGGGACTTTCACTCGCAAGGTTAAAGAGAGGATTAGAAGTAAATTATTTCGTTAAGAAGTAATTACCTCATAATTTTGCTAGGTACTATTAAATGATGATAAATCTAGTTACTGATGTGAGCTGCAAAAATTTATGCTGGTTTTGATAAACTCTCACAGGTAAATACGGGTAAACCAATTTAATAAGAAGCAGCTTCCATGAATCTCGGTCAGTGGTTTGGTTTTGTCTGTTTAATTATTTCACTAATAGTACTTTGGCAGATTAGACATCTGTTGCTATTAGTCTTTACAGCTATCATTATCGCCGTAGCACTCAATCGTTTAGTGCGGTGGTTAGAACAAAAAAAAATTGCTCGCAATGTCGCAATTTTATTAGCTGTTAGCTCTTTAGTTACCTTTTTAATTTTCTTTATTTTGTTGGTTGTTCCTCCCTTCAGCCAACAATTACAAAAGTTACTCGAAGAACTACCAAGAGTTTGGATCAAAATTGATTGGGAATTAGCTGAGTTAACAGCACGCTTACCATCAAGCTTTCCCGAACTCCCCACTCGTCGAGAATTAATTTCTCAGCTACCACCACTCAAAGAACTGTTTTCAGGATTTTTAGATATTTTTTCGAATTCGGTAACAGCGCTTCTCCAACTACTCTTAGTCTTTGCGATCGCTGTCATGATGTTGGCAGATCCCCCCAAATATCGATACGCATTTCTAAGCTTATTTCCTTCCTTCTATCGTCGCCGAGCAGATCGAATTTTATCTTTGTCAGAAGCAGCCTTAGGTAGTTGGTTAAAAGGAATTTTGATTAACTGCTTATTTATTGGTCTAGCTAGTGGTATTGGTCTAGCAGTACTTCAAGTTCGTTTAGTTTTAGTCCATGCCTTAATTGCTGGATTACTAAATTTCATTCCTAATATTGGTCCAGCAACTAGTGTGATTTTTCCTCTATCTATCGCTGTACTAGAATCTCCTTGGAAAATTGTCGGCGTTTTAAGCTGGTATTTTATCATCCAAAATATTGAAACTTATTGGTTATCACCAACAGTCATGGCTAGACAAGTGTCATTATTACCAGCCGTTACTTTGACTGCTCAAATATTTTTTGCCAGAACTTTCGGGATCATGGGCTTACTTCTAGCTCTACCGCTAACTGTAGTTGCCAAAACCTGGATCGAAGAAGCTATTTTCAAAGATATTTTAGATACTTGGGATTCCAAAAAACTAAACTAATTTATTAGTTTAGTTTGCTTATCAGAAGTCGAGCTTATCCTGGTAGTTTTGATTAATCGCCAGCAAATCAAGACTCAGCAAGTAGAACCCAGCTTGTATAATGATTTAATTTCAAAATCCCTTATCCGTTATCTAACCACCTTGCTCATGGACATAGATTACCTGGAGAAAATTCTTACTGCTCGTGTTTACGATGTGGCACAAGAATCTTCCTTAGAATACGCTCCTAATTTATCAAGAAGATTAGAAAATAAGCTGCTGCTCAAGCGAGAAGATATGCAGTCAGTTTTTTCTTTTAAATTAAGAGGTGCGTACAATAAAATGTCGCAGCTATCTCCTGATCTCCTCAAAAAAGGAGTGATTGCTGCTTCTGCTGGTAATCATGCCCAAGGAGTTGCCCTATCAGCCAAACAGTTAGGAACACATGCAATTATTGTGATGCCCATCACAACACCTCAAGTTAAGGTTGATGCAGTCAAGATGTTAGGGGGAGAAGTAATTTTATATGGTGATACCTACGACGATGCTTGTTCAGAAGCTAAAAATCTAGCAGCCAAACAAGAATTAACCTTCATTCATCCTTTTGATGATCCCGATGTTATTGCTGGTCAGGGAACGATAGGAATGGAAATCCTCCGCCAATATCAAAAGCCAATTGATGCCATTTTTGTAGCTATTGGGGGCGGAGGCTTAATTGCGGGAATTGCTGCTTACATCAAAAGATTAAGACCAGAAATAAAAATTATTGGGGTGGAGCCTGTTGATGCAGATGCCATGTCGAGATCTTTAAAATCTGGACAAAGAGAAATACTCACTCAAGTAGGTTTATTTGCTGATGGAGTAGCAGTCAAACAAATTGGCACTGAAACTTTTCGGCTTGCCAAACAATATGTAGATGAAATCATTTTGGTCAGTACCGATGATACCTGTGCAGCCATTAAAGATGTTTTTGAAGATACCCGCTCTATTTTAGAACCAGCAGGAGCATTATCGATCGCAGGAGCAAAAGCCTATGTCGACAGAGAAAAGATTAAAGATCAAACTCTCATCGCTATAGCCTGTGGTGCCAATATGAATTTTGACCGTTTGCGTTTTGTTGCCGAGCGAGCTGAAATCGGAGAACGCAGAGAAGCTATCTTTGCAGTAACCATTCCTGAGACCAGGGGTAGTTTTCGCAAATTTTGTCAATGTCTGGGACAACATAATTTAACCGAATTTAATTATCGAATCGCCGATGACTATCAAGCTCATATTTTTGTTGGGGTACAAATTCAAAATCGTATCGATGGGGAAACAATTGCCGATAATTTGAATTCTCATGGTTTTCAAACCATAGATTTAACCGATGATGAATTAGCAAAAATGCATCTGCGCCATATGGTTGGGGGCAAATCAACATTATCTGAACACGAAATCCTGTATCGATTTGAATTCCCCGAGCGCCCAGGAGCATTGGTTAAATTTTTAAATTCAATGAGTCCCGATTGGAATATTAGTTTATTTCACTATCGCAATAATGGTTCCGATTACGGCAGAATTGCGATCGGAGTTCAAGTTAGCCCTCATGAATTATCGCAGTGGCAAACATTTTTAGATAATCTTGAATACCCCTATTGGAACGAAAGCGATAATCCAGCTTATAAACTCTTTTTAGGCTCATAATGCTATTTGCAAAAAATTAATTAGTTCATAATAAAACTAGCAAATTGAGATTGTACGAATCACAATATATCAGATAGAAACTAGAAACTAGAAAATTCATTGTGGTATTTACTTAAAGTCCACAAAATCTCTTTAAAAAGCTTAGAATTGTTGAATAGAAAGCAATTCATAATTTTACAAAATCAAGTAAAAATCATGAGCTTCGCCAATCTTGTTCATCTACCTTAAGATTTAACAATTTAGTTTTACAGTAACTACAGTAACTACAGTTATAGCTAAGCCAAAATTAGATTTATTCATAAATATTAAAGAACCTATTTTCTGTATAAATTCACATTTGCAATGTATAGGAAACAACCTTGTCGGAAAGAATGGAATTAATTTTAGTCATTGAAGACGAACCTGCTACTCAAATGCTTCTGAAAAGAACATTAGAAAAACAGGGCTATCAAGTTGTAGTTGCCAGCGATGGACAAGAAGGTCTCGCAAAATCTTTGGCGCTTAATCCTGCTTTGATTATTTGCGACTGGATTATGCCCTATCTCAGTGGCCTAGAGGTTTGTCGCAGACTAAAATCTAGCAAGGAATTATCAACAACATTTTTTATTCTCTTGACCGCTCTAGATTCTGTTGAATCTAGGGTAGAAGGACTAGATGCTGGTGCTGATGACTTTTTGTGTAAGCCAATTGGCATGTATGAATTAGAAGCTAGAGTAAGAGCAGGCTTACGATCTCATCAACTCAGTCGAGATTTACAAAAACAAAAACAAATTCTCGAAGATGAGCTGAGTGAAGCTGCTGAGTATGTAAGCTCGATTTTGCCTCAACCTCTAGTGCATCCCAAAGTCAATTTAGATATGCGCTTCATCCCTTCTCGTAAATTAGGAGGGGATAGTTTTGATTATTTCTGGTTAGACGATAACCATCTAGTATTCTATCTACTAGACGTTTCTGGTCATGGCTTGAGAGCTTCACTCCCTTCACTTTCGGTTATTAATCTCTTAAGGTCAAAAACCCTTAATCAAGCAGATTATTATCAACCCAATAGCGTTATTTCTAGCTTGAACCAGATTTTCCAAATGAGCGATCGCAATGATAAATACTTTACTATCTGGTATGGCGTTTACAATTGCCTCGAAAAAAATGTCATCTATTCAAGTGCAGGACATCCACCAGGTATTTTGCTAAAAAATATTTCTAACGACACAATTAGCGAACGAAGATTGAAAACATCAGGGGTACCCGTTGGCATGTTTCCTAATACAAAATATGTCAATCACTGCTGCGAAGTAGAAGAAAATGCCAGCCTATATATTTTCAGCGATGGCATTTATGAAGTCGAAGAAAT
>CALKUU010000240.1 GCA_937996665.1 uncultured Xenococcaceae cyanobacterium
GTCGATCTCATCTGTATGAATCGCTCCTCCACCAGTACTTTGATTTCCTACAAACAAATTATTACTAATGGCGACACTATTATTATTGCCAGAAATATAGATAGCTCCACCATTGTCACTAGCGGTGTTATCAAGAAAAATAATCGCATTTACGCCTGCATTGCTACTGCCACCTAAAAATAAACCACCGCCATCATCAAGTGCAGTATTATTCGTAATTACTAGGTTACTTAAACGAGCATTCGTATTATTCCCAAAAATACCTGCTCCATCTTCTCGATTAGTCCCAGCATTGTTAGCTTGATCCGCACGACCATCCGCAATTGTAAATCCGTTAAGAACAGTAGACGCATTGGTGTTGGAAATATCGACAACATGATGGCTATTATCATCAGCCGCATTGCTACCGATATTGCCGCTGAGGATTGTAATGTTTTGCTCGATATTACGTTGATTTAGTTGTGTCTCATTTCCTGAGAAGCCACCATAAATTTCTACTCCACTAGGAATGACAAAGCTAATGTCTCTATCTGTCGAATTTGTAGGAGTATAAGTACCAGCAGCGACAAAAATCTGGTCTCCATCTCCCGCGATCGCTAAAGCGGATTGCAAATCTGTAAATGCATCAAGAAAAGAAGATCCATCGTTGCGACCAGCAGCGTTAAGATCTACATATATAATTGCCATGCTTAATTTATAAATAAAATTTTATATACAGTTTTGATTAAAAATTTTGATCAAAAAATTTGAGTCCTTGTGTTTGAACTAAAACTTGGCTTAGATTTTAATTATTTTTGTATTGTTTTTGTAGTATACAGTTTGTAGATAGTGTTTTTACCGATCTAGCTCTGAGAAATATAAAACTTGATTAAAATAAAATGCGCAGTTTTGAGTAAAATTGTCGCTAACAATATCTAAATATTGCCAAGATATGCACCTAAGCAGCAATTTGAGCCTAATCAGGTTTATGGTTGTAGTCTCAGTTATTCCGACTCATCGATGACGCGATCGCGATCTAATAACAAGAGACTACGAATGCGATCGCTATCCATTCTGGTTAGCCACTGTTCCCCAGAATCTACAGTTTGCTCAGCTAGTTCTTTTTTGCTCTCGATAATGTCATTGATTTTGTCTTCGAGAGTGCCGCTACAGACAAACTTATGCACCTGAACATTGCGTTTTTGCCCAATTCGAAAGGCTCTATCTGTCGCTTGGTTTTCGACTGCGGGGTTCCACCAGCGATCGACGTGGAAAACGTGATTAGCTCTAGTTAGGTTTAGCCCTGTGCCCCCTGCTTTAAGCGAAAGAATAAAGATTTTGGGGCCATTAGGGTTATTTTGAAAGCGATCGATCATTTCTTGTCTTTGGACTCGTTTGGTTGCTCCGTACAAGAAAATTACTTCGGTTTGCAGAGTTTTTTCAAGATAGAGTTTGAGTAGTTTGCCCCATTCAGAAAACTGGGTAAAAATAAGGGCGCGATCGCCTTCTTCGACAATTTCTTCGAGCATTTCGGTTAAACGCATCAACTTGCCTGAGCGAGTACCAAAGTTGTCAGGCAGTTTTGTAAACTTCTTGGTTTTGCTCTCTTTGAGTTCGGGGTGGTTACATACTTGCTTGAGTCGCATTAATAAAGTGAGTACCAAGCCATGTCGCTGAATACCTTCTGCATCATCAATTTTGCTGAGAGACTCATCTACTAACTGTTGATAGAGATCGGCTTGCTCGGTGGTTAAACCACAAAAAACATTCATTTCCTGTTTTTCGGGTAAGTCCTGAATAATGTTGGTATCGGTTTTGAGGCGACGGAGAATGAAAGGACGGACTAGAGAACGCAAGATATTTAGGGATTGGCGATCGCCGTATTTTTCGATGGGAACAGCAAATCTTTTTTGAAAGAATGTTTTTGTCCCCAAAAAATTGGGATTGAGGAAATCGAGAATCGACCACAATTCATTGAGGCGGTTTTCTACAGGTGTTCCTGTGAGAGCTATCCTAAAACCGGCAGGAATTTCGCGAACTGATTGAGATTGTTTGGCGGTAGAATTTTTAATATTTTGGGCTTCATCTAAGACAATACCTTCCCAGTCAACTAGTTTGAGGGTCTTGAGATCGCGGTGAACGAGGGAATAGCTGGTGATGACGAGATTGATTTTTTTGAGCGAATTGGCAAAGGTTTTACCTTGCTTACGTTTGTCACCATGATGGATCAGGGTTGATAAAGTAGGGGCAAATTTTTGGATTTCTCGTTGCCAGTTATTAATGACTGAGGTGGGGCAAACAACTAAGGTGGGTTTTTTTAACTTCTCCTGGTTGTGTAAATTAAGTACAAAAGCAATTAGCTCTAAGGTTTTTCCCAGTCCCATATCGTCTGCTAAGCATGCACCCAAACTCCATTTTTCGAGGAAAGCTAACCAGCCTACACCTCTGGCTTGATAAGGTCTTAGCGTTCCTTTGAGTCCTTTGATGTCGCTAATTGGTTCAACACCTTTATTATCAGTCAGGTTATTAATTAACTCCTCAAGTTCGCCCTTGGCAGCAAACTTAACCACAGGGAGTTTCGCAAGAGTTTTGGTATCGCCCGTGGCAATTCTGAGGGCATCTTCTACCGAAAGAATCATATCTTGGTTGGCTTTATTAAAAATAGCTTTGGCTGCTTTGACATCGGCTGGTTGCAGAGCGAGCCATTTGCCATCGACTTCGACGATTGGGGATTGCTGTTCTAAGAGTTTTTCAAACTTGGCTTTAGAAAGGGTTGTTTCGCCAACTGCGATTTGGAGCTTGTACTCTAGTAAGCTTTGTAAACTCAAGCGATTATTTTTCTGGGGTTTAACTTCGGCAGTAAGTTGAATGCCAAGTCTTTGTTCATTTTCACCTGGGGCAATACCTGGGGGCAACAGTACCCCAATGCCGTTGTTTTGGAGTTGCCACGCTACGGAGCGAATAAACTGATAAACCTCAATTGGATTAAGTTCGCAACTGCTGGGGTTGCTGGTATCTAAACTTTTTGCGACGGGTTCATATAGTCTGGTAGCTAGTCCTAAGCCTTTGAGTAAGGATTCTTGGGGGTTCGCAATGCTTCGGTTTTGGTGTTCGAGGGTATCGGTTCCACATTGCCAAATCGTTGCAGCATCGACGATAAAATCGGTGTCATCTAGAGCTTGTAAATAGTAGGCTAGTTGCCAATCTCCTTGAGCAGATTGTTGTTGATCTTGAATAGGTGGCTCTAGGGAAAGGGCAAGGCGATAGCGGTTTTGGGCTAAGTTATTGTTGCGATCGCTAACTACATATTCCTGAACGGGTAGTTGCCAGTTATAGAGCGCATTTTCTAGTTTTTGCAGATTTTTTGGTTCGGTCTCAATTGCTCTTTGCTGTTTTGAGAGAGAGCTTAACCAGGGGTTGACGGTGATGTTTTTGGCAGTTGCAGGAGTGTAGTCGATCCATTCTCGGAGTTGAGCATCAAGGATATAAGTCAGAAAATCGAGCAGAAGTTCTTGATTGTGTTGTTCTGAGTCATGTTCGTGTGCTAAACAGATGGCGGGCATGAGTTGACTAAACTTTGCCAGTCTCGTGCGATCGCTTTCGCTATCTAAAAGAGGTTGCCACAGACCTTGTTTTTGTTCGGCTTGGGAGTGGTCGAGACCAGAAATAAATTTACCTTTAACGATTAAGTCCAAGCTCCAGCGGTAAACCTGTGTCCAGAATGATAGTTCTGCTGCTAGATAGTCAACTTTGCTGAGGGGTAGTTGCGAGAGTAGAGCGATCGCGTTTGTTGCTGGCAGAGCTAAACCTTTAACTTGCCAGGGATGTAGTTGTAGTTTTTTGAGATCTTTGGCTTCTAAATCTGGAATATTTTGGGAAAAAACGGGAATAAGGGGTTTGGTTTTGCTGGCTTTAATGCTGGGAATATTGAGGATCAGATCTTGTGGTTCTAGCTCTGCAAGTTTGGCTTGAATTTTGGCTTTCTTTTTGGTGAGATGATTGGAGAGGAAGGAGGTTAATTCTTCGGAATTAAGACAGAAAGGGTTAAGGGTTGTTTCTGCTTCACTAGCTTGGAAGTTGACCAGAGATTGCCAAGTTTCTCCCCAAATAAAGAAGGTCTTGTACTCTGAAATCCAACTACCGTGAAGAATTGACATAATGGAGGTTTAAAAGTTGATCTGGTTCTGGTTGCTGCTGCTTGCGACGTAGAAAATTGATGATGCTTAAAATTTATCTGGTCGCAAAAGTAATTCTAAGACAGAATCAACTAATCAACTGAATTCTTGGTTGAATTTATTGAAATTTTGGAAAATTATGAGCGATCGCTCTACTCAAATCATCTTTTGTAATCTTGGAACTCTAACTCTCTACACTGCGAGATTCTAGCCAAAGAATGCAACTACCCAAGAGCCAACCACATAATAAACCGCCAATATTAGCAACGAAATCAAGTAGTTCTCGATAGCGATTTACCATTGGTTGTATTAG
>CALKUU010000241.1 GCA_937996665.1 uncultured Xenococcaceae cyanobacterium
ACTTGCGACAAAATAAAATCTTTGGGTGGTAAGGTTTCTCGCGAACCAGGCCCCATGAAACACGGCACTACGGTAATTGCTTTTGTCGAAGATCCTGACGGTTACAAAATTGAGTTGATTCAGTTGGGGACTCAAGGTTCTACAAAACAAGAGTCTGTAGCAACTGCTTAGATTTGAGTTTTTATGATTAAGGCGATCGCTAAGATATTTATGTGTAGCTTGGTCGTTAGCTAAAAATTAGTTACCGCAACTAATCCATAAGCAATCATAGAAAATAATAAACAAAGGTCACCCCGAAGTAATCGGAAGTGACCAGTTTATAAAAATCTTGATTTATTGCAGCAAACTCTCAGCTTCTCAAATTCAGTAAGCAATAGAATTAGCCAGCAGCTTGAGCTGGTTTCTGTTTTGCAGTCTTCTTCTTCGAACTAGAAGATAAACTAGCTGTTTCTTTTTCTTCTATGGGTGCAAACTGAATGTTATTAAGTAGAGTTGTGACAAAAGCAAATAATAAAAATGGTAATGATAAAACCAAAATAATACCCACTGTAGCTAGCGCATAAATCTGGCGAGTACTACTCCACAAAGCAAGTGTAGTTGCCAAGCTAAGAAAAATAACAATTAACCAAACAATAATTTGTAGATATATATCCCCAAAAGTTAGGGTGCAAATCATCCGATAGTTAGTACCCTCTCGGTTCATAAGAAAAGCCTCTTATATTTAAATGTATTGACAGTAATTGACAATTAAAAAATTAGTATTCTATAAGCATATATATATCAATCAGAAAAGCTTATGAATTCATATATTTCTTTAAATAGTCGTAATATCTATTTACAAGAAATGCTCTGATAATACTTAGAGAATTGGCAATCAAAGCCTAAGTATTATCAAAAAATTATTTTTGAGTTCTCATTGCTTGAGCAAGTCCAAATACCGAGACTATTGAAGATTAATGATCAGAAAGTTGCTGTTCTGCAATGAGCTTGGGTCGCACATATAACTGCTCTAGCAGCACTGCCCCACCAGCAATCCAAGGAGGAACAATTAACGCCCCGATAATCCCCAACACCTGAGCGCCCCCTAAGACAGCTAGCAATTGGTAGAGAGGATGTACTTTAACTGAATTACCTACTAAAAGTGGATCGAGAACATAGGTTTCTAGATTTTGAATCAACAGAAAAAGCAAAAATACCCACAGAGCAGTCCAACCACCTTGAGCGATCGCCACAAGTAAAGCAGGAACAGAACCTAAAACTGGGCCAAAAAAGGGAATCAAATTGGTAAAACCAGCAATCACCCCCAAACCTAGGGCAAAATCAGCCAAACCGAGAAAGTTTAGACCAATTGAAATCACTACACCCAAGATAGCGGAGACCAAAATTCGACCTTGAATATAACCACCCATTCTTTGACTAACAGGATCAACTTGCGAAAATAGCCTCTTATTCCAAGGGGCAGGAAAGAGATTAATAATATCTTCTAGTAATTTATCCGAGCCTGAGAGCATATAACCAGAAAGCAGTAGCGCCAAGAAAAGACTGAAAACACTGCCGATAATACCTTTAGTCAGGCTATAGGAGCGAACCACTAATTGCTGACTAGAGCTAATTGCCCAACTGGTTAAACCTTGAATGTCTAGTAATTGCGAAATTATACTCGTGCCATCAGGATCACTCATGCCGACTCGAATAATAAGGTCTTCTAAGAGCGATTTCAAAACTTCTAAATAAGTCGGCAATTTCCGAATTAAACGCTCAATTTGCGTCACAACCGTAGGACCAATTAGCAGACCAATCCCTGAGAAAACAGCAATTAAGCCGAGATAAACTGCAATTACAGATAGCCAGCGAGGAATCCCTAATTTATGGGCTGTTGCGATCGCAGGTGCTAAGGTCGCAGCTATCACTACCGAAATCATTAGAACCACGATCAGGCTCCTTAATTGCCAACACAAAACTATTGCCAAGGCTAGCGCTACGATACTAAAAAGAGTCCCGAGTCTGATATTAATTTTTTCTGGCATAGTTAAGGCAAAATTGTTCAGTCACAAGTAACAGGCGATCGCTTTTTGGCAAGGACGTGTTTAAACTAAATTAATTTAGACTAAAGATAATTCTATCTGTTCCCCAGAGCGAGGATCGATAGCCAAAGTAGCCAGACCATTTTGTTTAAGCAAACTAGTAAAGTCCTCTACCGTTCCCTCCGCTTTGAGGATCGACATCAATATTCCTTCAAAACTAACATCTCCTCCTGCTGCGGTAGATAAAATAACCTGAGGTTTGAGGCATTTACATAGATCAATGGCAGTCTTTTGACCTTTGATCACAGCTCCGAGCAAAGGTAATTTCAAATTAATTAGAGGAGTAATCACCACATCCACTGCGTCCATTGCTTTTATTTCTTCCCCATGATAGCCATGAGGTTCATAATAAATGGTTTTAGCTGAGGTTAAACCTTTTAAAAGATAGGCATTTTCCAAAGTATTTGGACCAATAGGAGAACCGACTAAAGCTTTGATTTCTAAAGTGTTTTCCAGTTGATAACTTTCTCCATGTTCTAAAGAATTAACCTCTTTATAACCTAGTTCTTTGGCTACTTTTGCTGCTTTAGGAGAGGCTAAGACAGGAATATTTTTGTCTAATTCTTTGAGTGTAGGTGGATGAGCGTGATCTTCTAAGCCCTGAGAAAGCAAAATCAGGTCGATATTTTCGGGAATAGGATGTTGTTGATTTTTGCTTCCTTTAAATAGCCAGGTTGCTCCACCAAAAGTTAAATCTCCTACCAACCAAGGATCTAGCAAAATCTTTTTACCCTCAAGCTCGATTAACCAAGAATTACTGTCGAAATATGTCAAATGCATAGATATTTTTTTTGAAATCTTATGCTTAAATTGTAAAGAAATATTGACATAAAAAGCTAGCCATAACCAATCAGCAAAATAGTAGAAATCATCAAACAAAAGCGTCCCAATAACCACTAAAGATAGTGGAACTTATGCAAAATTTATATAATTAAAATTTTTTTAGCGATCGCTGATTGCAACTATCTAGCTCCCTAGATAAACCAACCCGCAAAAAGTTTAAAGAATCAAGGAAATATATATTTCGAGGAAAAATTAGCAAGAATACTGATATTCTCTCATTTTCCAACCTACTGACATAGGATCGAAACCATAGTCAAATACAGTGTCGAGGTCATAGTAAACCTCGTAATCATAGCGAGAAGAAAGCTTCGCACCTCTCAAATCGGCACCAGCAAAACAGGTCTTAAACAAATAAGCGTCTCTCAAATCAGCATCTTTTAGATTGGCACTTTTAAAATTTGCTTTCTCCAAATGAGCCTCTTGCAAATTAGCACCAACTAAATAAGCGCGCTCAAAATTGACTCTACTCAGGATAGATTTAACAAAATTAGCAGAAGCTAAATTAACTTGAATTAAACTCGAATCACTTAAGTTGCAACCTTGAAAATTAGAATCCATAAGGTTAGAACCATTAAGTTGAACTTCCTTTAGGCTGATTCCCATTAAAGGTGCTTTAATCAACTCAATTTGGGTAAAATCTTTTAGCCCGTCATTATAACTTTTAAGAATATCGTAAATGCCGGAAAAGGAACATTTATGCTCATTGTAGATATTGAAAATATGTGCGAGAAAAAACTCGACTGTTTCAGCTTTAAGATATCCCTTCTCTAAAACTAGATGATGAAATCTAACTTTTTTAGGCTTATTTTTTTTAATAGCTAAAATTTGCTGAATTTGTTGCTCAGATAGTAGCCCAGATCTCTTGAAATAGTAGACCAAAGGTTTTTTTTGTCTTTGCGCAACTAGAAAAGACCAATCTTCAGCAAAAAAATCTGCTGTCTCTTGCTTAATCCAATCATGTGATGCAAATATTTCGCCAATTCTCAAGTAATTATCTTTTTGCTGCTGTAGCGCAATTTCAATTTGGATAGCAGAAACTAGACCAGCTTCCAAGAGAATAGAACCCAACGGTTTATTTAAACGGTCTGATTCTTTGGGGGTTATCAATTCTTTTTGCGCTAGATCTATTTCCATTCTTAGAAACTGGTAAATATGTTTAATTCAAAAATTAATATTGATGTTTTTGAAAATTATTTTGTCTTGTTAACACCATCTTTTTAAGCAAAAGATACTGCTATTTTCTTGTTTGTATAACTTATTCTTATATCTATAAATATAATTCTGACATAGTTAAGATAGTTTGTCCTTCAGCCAAAACACCGAAATTAAGACGGGAAAAAGACTTAACATACCGAATTTAGACAGATAAATTACATTAACAAGGCTTGTTCTTTTGTAAAGTTTTCTTGAGAAGAGTTAGTACTCAACCACAATAGGTACTCTACATTTCCAGCAGGACCTTTAAGAGGAGAACAGATTAAACCCTGGTAATTCCAACCAATATTTTTTGCAGCCTCCCACACCTGCCAAACTGCCTCAATGCGATCGCGCGGGTTACGAACAACCCCTTTTTTGCCGACCTTTTCCCTGCCCACTTCAAATTGAGGTTTTACCAATAAGATCACCTCTTTAGGAGGAGCTAATAAATCCCACAAAGACGGTAAAACCTTACCTAGAGAAATAAAAGACAGATCCATAACCCCCAAATCTGGCATTTGCGAGTCCTGATATAAATCTTCTGGCTTGAGATAACGAAAATTAGTTCTTTCTCTCAGAATTACTCTTTCATCTTGACGGATACGCCAAGCAACCTGACCATAACCAACATCAATCCCATAAACCTGTTTTGCCCCTGCTTGTAACAAGCAATCAGTAAAACCACCAGTAGAAATACCACCATCTAAACAAATGCGATCGCTAGGGTCAACCGCAAACTCAGTTAATGCACCCTGAAGTTTTTCGCCTCCTCGGGAAACAAAAGGTGGTTTTTGCTTCAATTCGATTTTGGCACTAGTTAAAACTTTCGATCCAGATTTATCAATTATTTGATCATTTACTTTTACTTC
>CALKUU010000242.1 GCA_937996665.1 uncultured Xenococcaceae cyanobacterium
CTGTTTTAACCCTTTTTTCCATAACCAGCGATTGGCAAGATAAAAAAGAAAGATCCAGATCAGCATTATGACCAGACCACGGGCAAAGTTAACTTCTAAGCCAGTCAATAAAGCAGCAGGGAAGTGCATCAGATAAGGAAAAGGCGTTAGCTGGACAAAGTTACGCAAACCTTCGGGAAATACTTCCAATGGGGCGATCGCACCTGAAAGAAAAACATAAAACAGGAACCAAAACTGCTGAATTGACGAGGCTCGCTCAATCCAAAACGCAAACATCGAGAAAGTATATTGCACAGTAAAGGTCAAAGTAAAAGAAGCAATAATTACGACCACAAAACGAAGTATCTGCCCTAAGCTCGGTATCCAACTTGCCTCAGGATAAAGCCAGAAAAACAAGCCAATAAAGACACATATCAGTGGCAGTCTCGTCATTTTTTCAGCGATATGCCTGGTCACATGATGCCAGACAGGATCAATCGGTTGCAGCAAGCGAAAAGATAAACTACCTTCTAACACTTCGCGCTCAAACTCCCAAATTACCCAAACCGTTGTAAATTGCCTGACGAGAAAAGCCGCAAAAAAGTAACGGGCAAAATCAACTGTACTTAAAGCAAAGTTACCTCCTTGAGAAGCTTTAATCCAAACCCCCATCAAAATAATTGGTAAGGAGTTGGATAATGCCCACAAAAAAATCTCGGCTCGATATTCCATCATGTGGGCATAATGAGCTGTCAATAGAGTTTTGGCTTTATTGGGGGATTTCCCTTTCATAATTCACTAAAATTAACAACGATAATTGAGGCTGCAAGTCTTAAATTTTTTTAGCCAATTTTATTTAAATAGTTCAGACATTTTCTCTAACGAACTTTCAAAGCTTAAAAATCATAATTGTCAAGATTGCATCTTTTCTGTCAAGTTGACTATTAGGATTTTGATTAAAGTACTATTTTCTAAAACTATTCATATATCAAAATGTTATGTAAAGACCCTGCTGCTTAATAACGGCATTTTGAAACATTCCAATTAGCACCTGTAGTGAATTTAAAAACTCTGGCTTTTGTTCTAAATATTTTTTGATAATCTTAAGGTTTTCTTGTACTTCATCAAAGGATTGAAAATACGAACCCATTCTACCTGGATCGAAACAATTATCAGCAAAACATATTGTTCTACCGAGTAAAATCAGGTTTGAATCAAGCAAAAATTCTTCGTTTAAAATCTTTTCTACATCTTGCCATTCATAATCAAGACCAATATCATCATCAGAATAGTAGAATTTTGTCAAAGCGAAATCTGCATACTCTTGAACGTCTCCCACTTTAATCAGATTTTGCCATAAGGAATCTACCGATAAACCTTCATCAGGATGTTGAATATTCTCTATATTTTGCTGGATAAAATCTATTAATTTCTCTTTGTTAATTTTTTCTAGAGACTCTAACAATATTCCCAGAAATTGAGAAGAAAAAGAGTTGTAATCAAAGACAAAAGCTTTGTGTGACATCGACATTATAGACTTTAACCTTGTACTTTAATGCTTAAGTATAGCGATCGCATAAATCTCATCACTTAACAAAGATTGCGCTATTAATTTAAAACCCATCCAAAGCGATCGCTCTACTCACAATAATCATAATTTGCTTGGTTAGTAATGGTATCGGCAGGAAATGACAATAATATAGTTCTTCTCCACCTTGTAAACTAATCGGTTTGCTTCATCAATTCGGCGAGACCAATAACCCGATAGATTTTCCTTTAAAGGTTCTGGTTTACCGATACCATCGAAAGGATTTCTCATTACATCTTCAATCACTTTATTGATTCTTTTCAGAGTTTTCCGATCCTGATTCTGCCAGTAAACGTAGTCTGACCAACCATTACTATCCCATGCCAGTTTACGCATCTGGATCAATTAAATTGTGTTCTTCTATTTCTCCCGCTTTAACCGCTTCTACTGACTCCATTAGCCGCTTAGCATTAGCTGGAGATCTCATTAAATACAAGGTTTCCATTATTGAATCGTAATGGCTTTTGGACATGATAACGGCATCATCCCCATCTCTGCGGACTACTACAGTACAATCAGCATCGTTTGTAACTCGGTCGAGGACATCTTTAAGGTTTTGACGAGCCTGAGTGTAGTTAACAATTTCCATTTAGCGTACTCAAATAAGTACTCATTACTTTAGCATAACCTAATGACAGGCTCTCAGACTCAAAGAATAAAAGATACTGATTTTATAGTGACGCAGCAACTATAACGGAGTTAGTTTTTTCCCAAAATTTCAAATCGTCATTCAAGCCAAATTTTGGAACTTTCTAAATTTCCCTTTCTCTTTAGGGTTAAACACCAATCAAAAGTAGTATTATCCTGACCAGCTAAACCTTTGAGCTTCGCTACAATTACAACAAAAGTAGCCCAAAACGAATCCAACTTAACCTTTAGAGGCTCAAAAAATCTAAATTTTTGCTGCTCACTATTACCGACTGCTAGGGGGGAAAGATCCATGCAACCAACCAATCCTCAAAAATTTACCGAAAAAGCTTGGCAAGCGATTGTCAAAACTACAGACATTGCCAAACAAAATAAACATCAACAAATTGAAAGCGATCATTTACTAAATGCGCTCATCGAAGAAGAAGGATTAGCCTCTAGCATCTTTAACAAAGCAGATATTAATGTTGCCCGCTTCAGAGAGAAAGTAGAGAGTTTTATTCGCAGCCAACCAAAAGTTAATAATCCTGGGGAATCGATCTATTTAGGACGTAGTCTAGATACATTATTAGACTGGGCAGATAAACATCGCCAAAAATTTGGGGATGAGTATATCTCGATTGAGCATTTACTCTTGGCATATACCAGAGACGATCGCATTGGCAAAAATCTATTCGCAGAATTTGGACTAAACGAGAAAAAACTCAAGGAGATTATTAAACAGGTGCGCGGAAATCAAAAAGTAACCGATCAAAATCCAGAAGGGAAATATCAAGCCTTAGAAAAATATGGGCGTGAATTAACTATTTTGGCGAGAGAAGGGAAATTAGATCCTGTTATTGGTCGGGATGAAGAAATTCGTCGGACAATTCAGATTTTATCCCGCCGTACCAAAAATAATCCTGTGCTGATTGGTGAACCTGGGGTCGGTAAAACCGCGATCGTCGAAGGATTAGCCCAAAGGATTGTGAACCGAGATGTGCCGGAATCTCTGCGCGATCGCAAATTAGTCGCCCTGGATATGGGAGCCTTGATCGCCGGGGCAAAATATCGCGGTGAATTTGAAGAAAGACTCAAAGCCGTACTTAAGGAAGTAACCGAGTCGAATGGCAACATCATCATGTTTATTGATGAAATTCATACCGTGGTTGGAGCTGGGGCAACTCAAGGCTCGATGGATGCAGGCAACTTACTCAAGCCAATGCTTGCTCGGGGTGAGTTGCGCTGTATTGGGGCAACAACTCTAGATGAATACCGCAAATATATTGAAAAAGATGCAGCCCTAGAGCGACGTTTTCAATCGGTCTTAGTCGATGAGCCTAATGTCGTCGATACAATCTCGATTTTGCGCGGACTAAAAGAGCGTTATGAAGTGCATCACGGGGTCAAAATTGCCGATACTGCCCTAGTTGCCGCAGCTACTCTTTCTAATCGCTACATCAGCGATCGCTTTTTACCAGATAAAGCGATCGATCTAGTCGATGAATCCGCAGCAAAACTAAAAATGGAAATTACTTCCAAGCCAGAAGAGCTAGACGAAATTGATCGCAAAGTTTTGCAACTAGAAATGGAAAAACTCTCTCTCCGCAAGGAAAATGACACTCTCTCAAAAGAGAGACTACAACGCCTTGAAAAAGAGCTAGCCAACCTCAAAGAAGAGCAAACCGAACTCAATGCTCAGTGGAAAGCGGAAAAAGAAGTTATCGATCAGCTTAATAATCTCAAAGAAGAAATAGATCGTATTAACCTCGCCATTCAACAGGCAGAACGAGACTACGATCTCAATAAAGCCGCAGAATTGCGCTATGGCAAACTCACTGAGTTACAAGGACAAATTAGTGAAATAGAAACTAAGCTCGCTCAAACCCAATCTTCGGGTCGTAATATGCTGCGCGAAGAGGTCTTAGAAGCAGATATTGCCGAGATTATTTCTAAATGGACAGGGATTCCTCTCAATAAATTGGTTGAATCGGAGAAAGATAAAATACTCCACCTCGAAGATCAACTGCATGAGCGAGTAATTGGGCAATCTGAAGCGGTTACTGCTGTTTCTGATTCGATCCAGCGATCGCGTGCTGGGCTAGCAGACCCCAATCGTCCCACAGCTAGTTTTATTTTCCTAGGGCCAACAGGTGTGGGTAAAACTGAGCTAGCCAAAGCACTTGCTAAAACTCTCTTTGACTCCGAAGAAGCACTAGTCCGCATTGATATGTCGGAATACATGGAAAAACATAGCGTTTCTCGCTTGGTTGGCGCGCCTCCAGGCTATGTGGGTTATGAAGAAGGTGGTCAACTCACCGAAGCAATACGTCGTCGACCCTATTCGGTCATCCTGTTTGATGAAATTGAAAAGGCTCATGGTGATGTCTTTAACATCATGCTACAAATCTTAGATGATGGTCGTTTAACTGATTCCCAGGGCAGAACAGTCGATTTTAAAAACTCGATTATCATCATGACTAGTAATGTTGGTTCACAGTACATTCTGGATGTAGCTGGGGATGATAGTAAGTATGAGGAAATGCGATCGCGAGTTATGGCATCGATGCGCGATAGTTTCCGCCCTGAGTTCCTTAACCGGATCGACGAGATTATTATTTTCCATGGACTCACCAAAGCCGAGTTAACGCCAATTGTTAAATTGCAAGTTGCTGGTTTGGAAAAAAGACTGCAAGAACAAAAACTTTCTCTCAAGCTTTCTGAAAATGCAAGTAATTATCTAGCTGATCTTGGTTACGACCCAGTTTATGGAGCTAGACCACTCAAAAGAGCGATTCAGAAATATCTGGAAACTCCTCTGGCAAAATCAATTTTGCGAGGAGAATATCAAGCAAGAGATACGATTTTTGTTGATGTGGAAGATGAGCGATTAACGTTCAAACGATTATCAGTAGAAATTTTGGCTTAAAAGTTGCTGAATTAAGTTAGAGGCTCGGCTTGATCAATACCCTTTTTGATCGAGTCGAAATTTTTTTCTACTATCTAACTACCTAATGAGAAGAGAAATTGCTGTTATTTTGCTGAAATCTTATCGGTCAATTTTAGGTTACTTAGCTAGATCAAATTTATAGTAGGTAATCGCAAACAAAGACCAACTATAAAAATGATTTGAACCAATTAGACATAAATTAATTAAAAAAAATTTAGTTAAAAAACAGATTGCGCGTGTAATTACTAATTCAAAACTACAAAGAGCTTTCTAAACAGTTCATAAAATAAAGCTGGGAGTTTCGATAAACAAGTAGAATCGACAGATAACTTTAATTGCTCGGTTAGATTTAATGTCTTCTCCCCCTATTCATTGGTATCCAGGTCATATTGCTAAGGCAGAAAGACAACTCAAAGAACAACTCAGAAAAGTAGATGTTGTTCTCGAAGTCAGAGATGCCAGAGTACCGATCGCTTCTAATCATCCGCAGCTTGCCCAATGGATTGGCGAAAAACCAAAGCTAGTAATCCTCAATCGCATGGATATGATTACGGAAGATTTACAAAAACAGTGGCGGGCTTGGTTTAAAGAGCAAGGACAGCCGATTTATTTTACTAATGCCAAACAAGGAACTGGAATCAAGGTAGTTAAAGGCGAATCCAAAAAATTTGGGGTTGCTATGAATAAACGCAGAAGAGATCGCGGTATGCGACCCAGACCTGTGCGTGCAGTAGTAATTGGCTTTCCCAATGTTGGCAAATCAGCCTTGATCAATCGCCTAGTAGGAAAAAAAATAGTCGTTAGTGAACGTAGAGCAGGGGTCACTCGCCAATTACGATGGGTGAGAATTTCTCCAGAAATCGAATTACTCGATGCCCCTGGGGTTATTCCTTGGCGCTTAGAAAATCAACAAGACGCAATTAAGTTAGCTATTTGCGAAGATATTGGCGAAGCTGCTTATGACAATCAAAGAATTGCAGC
Source organism: uncultured Xenococcaceae cyanobacterium (assembly GCA_937996665.1). GTDB lineage: Bacteria > Cyanobacteriota > Cyanobacteriia > Cyanobacteriales > Xenococcaceae > Hyella. The sequence continues at coordinate 6,126 of CALKUU010000242.1, forward strand.
GATAATGATCGATTTATTTTCTGAGCTGGGTTTTAGCGATCGCCTCAAAACAAGGTACAAACTCGACCCCCAAGGTATCACAGGAGAAGCTTACATTCACGACCTAGCAGCAACAGCCTACAAAGGAGATAAAGAGAGAGTAGCCCGTCAACTGCTTAGAGATTTTCGTACCAGTGCGATCGGCAAAATTCCTTTAGAACTACCAGAGCTTACTAAGTAAAAAGTCAGTCAATTATTATAAATCAACCAAAACCCGTTGGTGTTAAAGCAAGTCAATCAGACCCTAACCTAAACCGTCACTCTACTTGGCTTAATCTCAACTCAAATAATTCAGAGTTAGACTCACACCAATTTGTCTAACCTAGAAGAGAAAGGCTATCTCTGATAATCTTTTATAGTCATTTCAGTTAAGTTCATAAAATCAGAGTGCCCTATTTTGAAGAGATAGAGGTTGATTAAGGATAAGGTTTTTATTTAGAATAACCATAAAAATAAGAACTTTAGGCAAAGACTCAAAAATCTTAAGTTAGAAATTCATAACAATTAAGGATGTTTTCATTACTTTTAAATTTACAAGACATAATCAATATCAAAAATCGTGCCAGGTAAAGTAGGCTCAAAGATTTTAGTTTAAATGCACTTTAGTTTAAAGGAGCAAGTAAATAAAGAATCAATCCATAAGCGACAAACTTAAGACAGATCGGAACGATTACAACGTTCCAATCTTTTTCCTTTCCTGATGACCAACAATAAACGAAAAACGATACTTTTCAAAAAAGTCTAAAGCAAACCACCTCAATACCCAAAAAGGATAAATTACCCCCAACTAAAAAGGTAATTTATCCTTTTTCAAATAAATCATACCAAAGACGATCAATTCTTAAAATCAGATTAATAAAACTGAGAATAAGATTAATTTTCGGTATTTCCCTCATCATCGCCATCAAGCTGCTTAAGATGAATATGCTTATAACCTAATTTAATTTCGAACTTGTCACCTTCTTTTAAACCCATTGCTTGAGTATAGGTAGAACCAATAACAATCTGACCATTTTTATGAACACTAACTCGATAAGTAGGTTCTCTCCCACGACCATCTTTAGCACCTTCAGGATCTAAAGGAACACCTTTAGCAGCAAGAACCGCATCATAGAAGTCAGTTAAATTGACGCGTGTTTGTTTGTCTTTTGTACTAGTAAAATATCCACAACGCTTTGCCGTTTCTCGTCGAGGCAAATGGGACAATTCTTTTACTTTTTGAAGTAATGCTTTCCCTGTTAAAGGAGCAGTTGCTGTTTCTGTCATTTTTGATACGGATTTTGGTGTTACTATTATCGTCTTGATAAGTAGAGAATCAGTTGAAATAGACTGATTATAAAAAATATACCTTTAAATATCTACAACATCAAATTTTTTAGTATATTTTTTCATTCTCAAATAAATTATTATTGATTTATTTAAGACCCACAAAGTAAAAGCTTCTAGCCATTAATTGTTTAATAACATTTTTTGGTTATTTTAATACTTTTTGGTTTAAGTTAATTAATAATAACTTATCTGGTTAAAATAATAGCAAATTTTCTAAGGCGAAGACAACAAAAGAATATTAAGCTTTGCTTTTTTTTTTGCAAAAAAATGTGTAGGAATCAATTCTAAAATTATTTCTTTCAAATCAAAAATCGTCAAAACTATCAAAGTAAAAATATTTTTCGAAGAATTTCGAGGAGGATTTCTCACTTTTGGCTTCTTTATTTACTACTCTGCAAGCAAAACCAAAAGAAAAATTAAGTTCAAAAACACAAGAAAAGATTATTTAGAAGCAAACAAATATTAGCTTTATCTTCTCTCCAAAACCTTAATTTTCGCGATACTAATCTTGAGCTTCATGAAGATTACAAATCATCTAAAACAGATCAAATAACTTTTATTGTCTATTCTTAAGAACTTTTAGCAGTTTAGAAAATTCGTTTGGCAATGGGGCGATCGCTTCAATTATTTGCTCAGTAATCGGATGTTGAAGAGTTAATTTATAGGCATGAAGAGCCTGACCAGAAAGATTTACCTTTAAAGATCCACCTGAACCATAAAGCTGATCGCCAACAAGAGGATATCCCAGATAGGTGCTATGAACTCTAATTTGATGAGTACGACCAGTTTCCAGCAAAAATCGCATCAAAGTGTGATTGCCATATCTTGTAATCACTTCCCAATGAGTAATAGCATCTCTGCCTCCCTTTTCGGTTGGAATAATTGCCATTTTTTTACGATCACTGCGGTGACGACCAATCGGTAAATCAATTTTGCCCTTGTTTTCCTTAGGGGAACCACAAATAACTGCCCAATATTCTCGTCTAGCAGTTTTAGCCTTAATTTGTTGCTGAAGATGCTGATGAACCAGGTCACTTTTAGCAACAACCATTGCCCCCGTTGTGTCCTTATCGAGTCGATGGACAATTCCAGGACGTTCAACCCCGCCAATCCCAGCTAAATTATCGCAATGATAAAGCAGCGCATTTACTAGAGTCCCATTCGGGTGCCCTGGAGCAGGATGAACGACAATGCCAACTTGTTTATTGATAACAATCAGATGCTCATCTTCATACAGAACATCTAAGGGTATATTTTCTGGTTGTAAATCAAGTTTTGTCGGTGGGGGAATTTTCAGCACTAAGCGATCAGCTATTTTCAGCTTAGTTTTCTTGTTGGGGCAAACTTGCTCATTAAGACTTAAATTACCTGATTCAATTAATTTCTGAAGACGAGATCTTGAGATATCTGGTAACTGAAGAGATAACCATTTATCAAGGCGATCGCCATCCTTCTCTACGTAAAGTTCAATTGTTTGAATACTAGGGTTTATTGAACTTTCTGAATTTTTCGTTGAATTTGTCAAGGCTAAATCTTCAATATCTAAAGATTGATTGCTATTTGCTAATTTACCTTTCATACTGCACCTCAGGTTAATCTATGCCCCCAGGACGGGATCTTATAATGCAGATACTCAAGAATCTATTAACTACTATTCTCCGAAATTTCCGTGGAACTACCTATCGATAAAAACTGGCTACTTATAATTAACTCAGTCATATTTTGGTTAACGCCAATTGCCCTCTCAATTAACTTAGCAATTGCCAAAAACAAACCAAATTCTTATAAGAAGAAAATTGGCTATCTGTATGGTAGCATCTGGGCGATCGCCTTTCTTATTTATGTAATCCTGTTTTTTGGGCACAGTTAGTCTCCAGCTCAATCAACAGCTACTTAAGGTAACCATTGGGGATGAAATCCAATTAGAGGAAGCTCTTCCAACTGATGAACTTCTGAGCTATCAACTGGAGGAATCAAAATCCACAAGCGACTTTTAATAATATTATTAATGTCACTGCTAGGAATTTGTTCAGGATTAGAGCCTCGATTCTGAAGATTTTGGGCATCGAAACTATCAGCAGTTAAAACCTGATCGAACAAAACGCCTAGTCCATCTGGGGCAACACTTAGTTGACTATCTTGATATTCAGGTAGACCTAGTAACGGAATAGTTTTGGCAGTTGCCAGCTCAATTTCGGCGATATAAGGTTGCTCACGATAAGCGGTTGTCGCTTGTTCTGGAGAAATATTTTCAGGAAATTCTAATCTAGTCAATAAACAGTATAAATGCGTAGCCTTAGGATTAAACTGGCAGTCTATAATCGAACCTTCCAAATTCAATAGTTCTTTCTGAACACCTTGATTATTGACATAGAAAAGTGATTTGGTGTAGCGCAAATCTTTATTTTCTTGATTATAATTCACCATTACCGCTGCCGAACCATCGACAGAAAAGCTAACTACACGACCAAACTGGGGTAAATAATTAAGGGCAACTTGCTCACGCTCGGTTAGAGAAAATAAAGCAATTCCTTCTCCTTGAGCCACAGCGATCGCCTGACTATCAGGGGTGATTAGAAAATCACCAACCGCCTTTTTAGTAAGGATTTGAGGTTCTTGACCTTCCGTAATTTGCCATAAAGCAAAATCTGTCGGCTGAGAACGATTGATCCGCTGAACAACAATTGTATTGCCATCCTGAGACAAATCGTACTTATTATTTTGATATTTTTCACTATCAACAACTAATTTAATTTCTGCCGTGAATTTCTGGTCAGAATTGTGATTAATCCCTGTACTGACTCGATATAACTTAAGTTGGTCAAGGCTTTGCTTGCGCTCGATCGCCGAGAACAAAATGCGATCGCCTTGTGGATAAGATTCAAAATCTAAAACAACTAAATTTTTAGGAGTGAGAACAGTTTTTTGCTGCTTTGTCCAGTTATAAAGAATTAACCGACCCTGATTCACACCCTCCCCAGCAATATAGGCAAAAGCGCGATCTCGACTGCGAAATTGTCCTAAAAAGGGTTCTATTTCTTGTTTTTTTGCTTGCTTAGTTAATTGATTAAATTGCCCAGTAGATTTTTGAGGGAGAAGATTCCCTTCCGAAGCACTGTCTAAAAAAAGACGATACTTTTCCCCATAAGGAACCGGATTATTTAAGGTATAGGCAAGTTTGTTGCCCGACCAACTAAATTTGCCAGCAAGGGAAGGCTCAATCACCAAACTTTGTTCAATTTGATCGCGGTTAACTGGACGATTAAACTTCACTAAAAAAGCCTGATCCTCACGACCAATAGTTTTATTTTGCCAACTAAAATCAGTAATTTTTGGCTTAACGTATAAAAAACAATCAGTGCCGCAAGCATTACTCCCTAGCACCAAAGATCCAATCACCAAACTCAGGGAAAGAATAGCAACTAGAGCAACTTTGTCTATCTTTTGCATAATTCTCAGATCCAGAAAAGAAATAGATAGTAAAACCAAGAGCTGAAAAAACAAGTACTTACTTACTGATAGCGGTAAGGATTACGAGGAGTTGGAATTTTTTGGGTTTGTTCTGCTTTTAAAACTAGCCTTCTTTTTGCTCTTGCCTCAAGAGAGTTATCCCTTGAGGAATTACGAATAATATTACGATCTTGAACTACATCAATGACAAGATTTTGAGTCGTCATTTTTCCAGATACCTTTAGCCAAGTATCCGCAGGATAGGCAGGGACATCAGGAGGTAGCTCGACAGGGATAAATACAGGATAAGCATCGACAGCACAACAATTAAGAATGAACCGAGATAATAACAAATAGTTTGCTGGCAACTCTGGTAACCTGATTACAAAGCCTTCTAATTGAGCTTTTTGACCCGAATAAGCATCAGGTTCTGGATAAGCATTGAGCGTTCTTACCCAATCGATTAAAGTACGATCCTCAGGTCTGGTTCGATTGACAAATTCTTGAGGCTGAGACCGAGTTGAGGGCAGAGTTTCGGTCACACCTCTTTGCAGGGCAGTTTTACTAGTTAACACATTAGGAGAAATCAATAGTCCGGCGATCGCCGTAATTAAAAGCAAACTACTACCAACTCCTGGGGGAAAAATTGTGAGATGCTGCTCTTCACTACTCACAGATAATTTACGCTTCGATAGCTGGTAAGTTTTCAACAGACCAAGCAATATTAAGATAATGCCCGTTACCAACATCAAATAAAAGTAATTGGGATGGATCAATAACTGATATTGACCAGTAACCGCGTACTTCACCAGCAACAAGCCCCAACTAAAAATAGCTAAAGCACCTAAAAAATCAGCACTCCTATACTTAGAATCGATTAGTTTTTTGCCGAAGGGCAAGGGTGAGGGAAGATTGGACATCAAAATCCTGCGAAAAAATAGTTATAAACAAAGGTCATCGCAAAAGTTAGCTGCGCGATAATAATGAATAAATAAATAATCACTTTGGGTCTAAAAATAGACAACATTAAGCCCAAAGCCTTGATATCAATTGTGGGACCAAAAACCAAAAAAGCTAGGAGCGAGCCACTAGAGAAAGTTGAGACAAAAGAAAGAGCAAAAAAAGCATCTACTGTTGAGCAAATAGAGACAATTGCCGCCAACAGCATCATCGCCAAAATTGAGGTAATAGGGCTTTGCCCCAACCCAAAAACAATCTCTCTCGGCACAAATACTTGAATCGTGGCAGCGATCGCACTACCAATAACTAGCATGCCACCTAATTCTTGCAATTCTTGAGCGACATTTTGCAAAAACTGCTGCCATTTTATAGCCTTAGGTGCTTGACTAGCTAAAGTCTGCTCTGAAGTCAGGGGAGAAGGAAATAAACTTTGCCCAGATTCACCTAATAAATAGGTACCAGATTGCATCAACTTAGAAATATCCCCAACCGGCGTGGTCAAAGACAGAGAATCCACTTGATTAGATTGTCTAAATAAAAATCTTTTCGCTAATCTAGGTTGCAAAAGTTCAACAATATTGGCACCCCAACCAAACAGACAGCCAACACTAACAGCAATAATTAAAGAAAAGACAACTCGCAAAATTACGATTTCTGGTTGTCCACGAAAAGCAACCCAAGTAGACCAAATCACCACGGGGTTAATAGTTGGTGCAGCCAAAAGAAAAGCGATCGCCACCCCAGGAGCTACCCCTTTAGTCAATAGCCTTCTAGCTACAGGGATATTCCCACATTCACAGACCGGAAATAAAAAGCCAATACAACTACCAACTAAAGCTCCCAAAAAAGGATTTTTCGGCAAAACGGTAATTAATTTCTGCTCATCAACCAATAACAATAGGGAGCTAGAAAGAACAACCCCAAACAGCAAAAAGGGCATTGCTTCGACTAGCAAACTTAAAAATAGAGTAAAAACGTTATGGAGCTGGCTCATTGCAAATGTCGGGGATAAGCCACGGTTTAGAGAAGAAACTGGTGCTGAGCATGAACAATCAATTAAGATTGGGTTTGATAATCACGAATGGTTGAACAATAGCTGTTGTAAACACCAATTCTGGTTCACTATTCCACTTAGTTAACTGTTGTGCCGAAGGTTTAGTTATCAGCTCATGGAGAATCCAATTGTTGACTTGGGAAGAATTATCAAGAGCGATCGCTTCTGCTACATCGAGGATATCCAAATCTTGATTGATTACTACTACAGCATCTCTTTTAGCATGAGGAAGAATTTCTTGCCAACTAATAGTTGCAAGGTCTTTTTCTAATTGGGTTTTAAGATCTGACATTTAAAAGGTATTTTAAGAAAGTTCAATAATCTTTCAGATCCTAAAATGAAAAGCCCATCTTAGCAACCAGAAAAGCTTTCAGCCCCCAAGATTGATTTATCGAGTATTTAAAATAGTTGTGAGTTAGTTTATAAATAACTTGCGATCTGTAACCAACACATCGAAGCAAAGAATAGCGATCGTCTTTAATTATGGTTTTAATTCGTACCCCTGAAATTTGGAATATCCCAGATAGCGCAGTAACCGCGGAAAAGCTGTACTGGAATCGTCGCCAGTTTATTAAAACAATTATCGGAGCAGGCATTGGTGCTAGTGCAATGTCTCTTGTTGGCTGTCAAAATAAGCCTCAAAGCGCTCAACCAGGTGAATTAACAGCTTTAGAAAAAAGCTTAGATCTCCCAGAAATCGAATCAGTAGCCAAAAACCCTGCTTTCCAAAAAACAGGTAGACCCATAACCGAAGCAAAAGTTGCAGGACAATACAATAATTTTTACGAGTTTGGCGCCAATAAAAGAATTTGGTTGGATGCCCAAAATTTACCGACCAAAAACTGGCAAGTAGAAATAAGCGGATTAGTTAAAAATCCTCGCAAATATAGCATCGACGAGTTGAAAACAGAATTTCCTCTCGAAGAAAGAATATATCGATTTCGTTGTGTTGAAGCTTGGTCAATGGTTTTGCCTTGGATTGGCTTCCCTATGAAAAAATTACTAGCCGCAGTTGAGCCAACCTCTAAAGCAAAATTTGTCAGCTTTAGTTCCTTTTACGATCCTGAAATTACTGTTGGCCCAGCATTTCATCTAGGTTCTTTACCATGGCCTTATACCGAAGGGCTAAGAATCGAAGAAATGGCAAATGATTTGGCTTTCTTCGCAGTAGGACTATATGGTCGTGACCTACCCAAACAACATGGCGCTCCTTTGCGGATGGTTGTGCCGTGGAAATATGGATTCAAGGGCGCAAAATCAGTAGTTAAAATTGAGTTTCTAGACAAGCAGCCAGCTACCTATTGGAACACACTTGATTCTAGGGAATATCCTTTTGAGTCCAACGTTAACCCTTCCAAGCCCCATCCTCGCTGGTCGCAAGCAACCGAAAGATTTATTAGTACGGGGCCTGGCTTATCTTGGGAAATCAAAGAAACACTTCCCTACAATGGCTATGGTGATTATGTTGCCAAACTTTATAGCTAAAATAGCTGTCTATCAAACAAATACAAATTCACCCAGACAACTTAAACCTTAACCCTAGCCAGTTTTAATTTTGAGTTTAGACCACAGATTAATCTCCGAATTACGAACTCCCCCCATTCGTCCCATCAAGTGGGACTAAGTCCTCGAATGATGATAACAAGGGCAAGCGAATTCCTAACTCCTAATTCCTAACTCACCTACCCTTACCAAGAAAAATAACCCTGAGGGTCTTAAGAGCGATCGCTGCATCCAAAACTAAAGAATAATTCTTGATGTAGTAAAGATCATAAGCAACTTTTTGGTAAGAGTCTTTCACCGAAGCGCCATAAGAATAACTAACCTGCGCCCAACCAGTAATCCCTGGTTTCACCAAATAGCGTAAATCATAGTAGGGAATTGCCTGACGCAATTCAACATCAAATTCAGGGCGTTCGGGGCGAGGTCCAATTAAACTCATTTCTCCTTTAAGGACATTCCACAATTGTGGCAATTCATCGAGCCTAGTTATCCTTAACAAATTACCAACTCTGGTAATGCGAGGATCTTTTTCCTGAGCCCACTGTGCTCCCCTAATTTCCGCATCGGTATACATTGAGCGAAACTTATAGACCTTAAAACTTAAACCATTTAAACCAGTTCTCGTTTGCGAATAGAAAATAGAACCAGGACTGTCAAGCTTAATAGAAATCGCGCAAAGAAGAACAATAGGGAAGGTTAAAACCAATAGACTTAAAGCAATTAAGTAATCTAAGGTTTGTTTGAGCTTAACGTTAAGATGGTTATGCAAAATACTAAACCCAGAAGAAAAGGCAAACCAATCGTCTTCAATACAAGAGGGAGGGATTTTTTGCCAAAACTGTTCATAAAAGTCGGCAAAACTATAAATATAAGTTCCTCGTAAGCGCATATTCATGATGTCTCTGACTGGAATGGGAGCAAGATCTCTGTTCATGCTGCTAATTAGTACCCCAGACCAGATTTGTCTACTCCAAAACTCAAAATTATCTAGATTATCAGTAGTGAAGTTGCTACGCTTACGAGCAATAGTTTTTGGTTCTAAAGAAGTTGTCCCGACAGCAGCATCAAGTTCATTTGCTTTCAAAGAGACTGAATTAATAGAGCTGGAAAAACCTGATTGTTTTTGAAGCAAGACAAATTCAGAACCAGTAAAATTATCCTGATACTCTTGCTTCAAGTCAGCAATTTTAGGACTATCACCTAAAATCAGAAATCTTCTCTGTTTCTGATGAGCAGTAACCCATTTATAGGCAATAGTTCTAAACGCGATCGCCCACAAAGAAAAAAAACTAACGGTAATTAGCAAAATCCCTCGACCAACCAGAGGAGAACTCCCCCACAAGCCTGTTAGATAAATCAAAGAGGTAATTGCCGCAACAGTCGAGAGAATACTAAGCAAAACTCTCTCTGATAACCAAAAATTTGAGAATCGCGAGTTAAGTCTGTAACTATCGGTAAGATAAAGTCCTACAAGGTAGATAAAGATAATTCCATAAGCCAAAGGAGACTTGCTAACATCGTAAAAACTACCAAAACGAAGCAAAAAAGCCAAATTAAAGCCAATTACCAACCCACAGATGTCGCTAGCAAAAACTAACCAAGTGGCAATTTGGTGAGAACGAGGACTTTTAATCATCAAAATACACTAAGACATTAACCCGAAATTTTAAGCAACACTGAATAAATGTAAGTTATTAAAAATTTATACCGAAATTAGCTCAGGATTGATTTTATCGATTATTGATAACTAAGTCTACATTGATAATTGTTATTTTCTGGTTAATAACCCTTAATTAATTTATTTTCAGCAAAAAAATTAGTGAGCAAAATATCTAGACATATTCATCTTTTTGCAAGCGCTACAGCTATTTTTTGCATTGCAGGTTGTCAAAATTTTCGCAATGTAACTCCGCCAATTCTCGTAGGTGAAATTAACAGTAATTTTCCTGATGAATCGCCAGCCTTTAGTAGTGATGGAAATTACTTAACTTTTGCCTCGGATCGACGCGGTCATCGAGATGTTTTTCTCTATAGTTTCCCCAGAAAAAAACTCATCTCATTGCCTAACCTAAATCACAGAAATTCGAGTCAGGACAAGCCAGCCATTAGTGCAGATGGCAACTATATCGTTTATGTATCAACAGAAAGAGGAAAAACAGATATTTTTCTCTATGATCGTAATCAGCAAAAATCACAACTACTAAGTGCCAATATTAAGGGATCGGTCGATAATCCTAGTATTAGTGGAGATGGAAATAAAATTACTTTTCAGGCAAGTCAGTTAGGTCAGTGGAAAATTGTCCTCATCAATCGATAAGATATTTCACGAACACCATTATTATGATTCAAGTTCTTAATCTAGAATTTGGAATTCAGGATTAAGAAACTTATGTTTTTTTAGTTAGTAAAAATTGATAATCTAACAGCAAATATTTCCTTAATTAATTGTGCCAATTATATTTTCAAGAACTATAGTTTTAAACTGTAAGTTCTATTTTGGGCTTAAAATTGATTGTCAAAAAGGTCGCTGCCAGTGGAAATATTGAGTTCAACATTGTTGAATATTGAGTCGATTGGGCTAGTATTACCGACTGTAGCAATACCAGACCTTTCACTACTGAAAGACAAACCATTCGATAATGAACTAAGAGGAGTTGTCATAAGCTGCTCACTATCTGAGATCGCTAGATAATTAACTTGTTCAGCCCCATAATAGGTCTCGGCATCTAGACTTTGAGCTTCTTCTCTTTCGATAGCTAAATCAGCCGAATTCTGATGAGGTTTAGCTTGATAACGAAATCCAGCCGTATCAGTACCATCATAAGTAGAAATCACTGCCGATAAATCAGGCATCTCCTCCTGATTAATTTGACCAAATTCAGCAATTATTGGTTCTGGGTTATCAGATTCTGGAATGTCAAAGCCTGGATTATCTAAGCTAGAAACTTCTAGGTCTATGGCAACCGAGTCTTCAAATTGTTCAGGCACAAGAGGATCAAAATTATTCAATTCGAGATCATTGCCCTCCTCTAAAAATTGAAGATTAAGGCGATCGCTCTTTGCCAAAGCATAATAATTCTGAACCAAAATAGACCCATCATTACCTAAATTCAGCAACAGATCTTGCGCCATTCTGGTTTGACTTACTTCCGAATCAAGATAATCAGATAAATCTAGAGTATCCAAACTGTTAGTAGAAATTAAAATATCATCACCAGAATCGATTCCTAGCTGATAGCCACGAAAAGTATTAGCTGCACTGTTAGCAATAATGGTGTCATTGCTAACAGACCCAATCACATCCTCGACCACAACCCCATAAGCCAAAGAAGTTCCATAGTTGTAATATGTTTCCTCGCCTTTAACCTGCAACTGATTATTAGCAATTAAGCTTCCGCCTTGGTTGAGATCAAATAAATAGCCTTGCGCTTGTAATTCCAAACCAGAAAAATCTAGAGTATCGTTCCCTCCAGTATCCCAAATTGTCTGTTTAAGGCGACTGGCATCAGCAAAAAAAGATTCCCCGTCCAGGGTATAAATATCGGTTTTATCCCCAAAAACATAAACATCATCGCTCTGATTGTGTTCACCGACTCCATACAATTGTTGCAGAGCAGCAATATCATAAGGCTGAAGAGTTCCAGGAGAACTGCCAGTAAAGTCTTGAGTGAGAACAGTAGTGCTTAAATTATCTAAATTAGGGTCTAGAGTTGTATCATTTCCGGGGACACCGTCATGGGGATGTTTCAAGCCTAGAGCATGAAGTGTTTCATGGATTAGTGCAGTAAAGCCATGTTCCCCAGGACTGTTTTCAAAACCATTAGTATTAAGGTCGTTTTCATAGTTAGGGTTGAGATGGATATCACCTCCTCTTGGGTCTGCATTGGGGAAATAAGCATAGGCATAAGCAGGATCATCAGATAAGAGGTAACGAAGTTGTCCGAAGGTATTAGAATCAGTCTCCTCAATTTCAACAAAATCTAGATCTGTAAAAGTCTCTAGTAATTGTAAAATTTCTCTCACATTTTCTTTAACTACTTCACTTACTTCTTCAGTCCCTGTTTCCAGCCCATAATAATCACCATTAAAAACATCATTTTCATAAAAACTATAGGTAATTTCACTGCCAATCCATTGACTACCAAATACTAAAGAATCAATTATTTCTTGAGAAATATTATTATCAGAAACCACTTCTACTTTAGAAGTTAATAGTGATGAATCAGAAAGAATATCTTGATTCTGAATTTCAATTTCACAGCAGCTAGAACATTGGCATGAAAAGGTAGAAACCGATTCAGAATCATTGATAGAGATTTGATTATTATTGATTAAACCGTAGTGAATCATTAATTTTATTTCATGATAATAAAAATTATTTGACTGATAAATAGAAAGCCAATTAATATTTTTTATGTGCAAAAATTCATTTTTTATATAACAAGATTGTATAAGGTAATTTTAAAGTTTATGTTAATTGGGATCACATTCAGTAATTTCAGTGATCAAGAATTTGTAGTTTATAAAGGTATTAACCAAAATTAGCAAGAATTACTCTGTATATTAGGAATAAAACTAATTGCTTCGATAAACGCAAGATGATCAAACATAAAGTAGCTTTTCTCGGTTTAGGATTGATGGGCGGTTCGATGACAGCAAATTTGGCTACCAAAGATTATGAGGTTACAACCTGGAATCGAACCAAGGATCGTCCTGGAGTTAAAATTGCTGTCCAAGCAGGAGCTAAATTAGCTGCTTCTATTGAAGAAGCAGTGCAAGAAGCAACTATTATTTTTTCTTGTGTTGGCGATGTTCCTGATGTGCGATCAGTCCTATTAGGGGATAGGGGAGTAATTAAATATGCACAACCCAATACCTTAGTTGTTGATATGAGCACAATTGGTAGCGAGGCAGCAAAAGCGATCGCCACTGAACTCAATAGTCAGCAAATTCGGTTTATGGATGCCCCCGTTTCAGGAGGAGATATCGGCGCTCAGCAAGGAACTCTTACAATTATGGTTGGTGGAGATCCCGCAGATTTTGAAGAGTGCAAGCCGTTATTAGCAACAATGGGGAAAAGTATTACCCTCTGTGGTTCAGTCGGTAGTGGACAAGCAGTAAAAATGTGCAATCAAATTCTCTGCGCTCTAAATTTAGTAGGGATTTGTGAAGCAATGCAAATGGCAAAACATCAGGGAATCGATCCGAGCTTAATCGTTAAAGTGTGCGGAACCGGAGCGGCAGGCTCTTGGGCATTAAATAATTTGGGTACCAAGATTATTGATCAAGACTATGAACCAGGATTTGCCCTCAAACATATTATTAAGGACTTGCGCTTAGTCCAAGAAATTAATCAAAGTAGTGGCAATGAGATTCCTGGAACCCAATTGAGCGATCGCCTTTTTAAGATTGCTGCCGCGATGGAAAATGGCAAGGCAATGGAACAAGGAACTCAAGCAATGATCCGAGCTTATCTACAAGATTCGGAATGAGATAGCCCAACCTAATGCAGAAAATTGAACATTTAGGTTGCAATCAATTGCTTAGATCACTTAGCTGGATAATCTTGAAAACTCTATGATTTCGAAACTCCATGATTTCAACAGTAAGAAGAAAGGTTATTACTCAATTTCAATTAACAGTTATTAAGCATAAGGATTGCTGTGACCCTTAAATAGTAAGATTTACAAGGTTATTTAATAATTTTTGAATATTTATTATGTTGGGATTAATTGCCACTGTATTTTATGGTCTCCTCAGTATCGGAGGAGGAATCATGGGCTTTAAAAAAAGTCAGAGTAAAGTTTCGCTGATTTCTGGAGGGATTAGTGGTGTTTTATTGCTTGCTGTGGCAGCAATGATGAATGGAGGTCAGGCTTGGGCTTCTTCCGCGGCGATCGCAATTATCACATTATTAATTGTTGTCTTTGTTGCTAGATGGGTTAAAACCAAAAAGTTAATGCCTGCATTACCAATGGTGCTTTTTGGTGGTATTGCGATCGCTTTAAATCTAGTTTAATTTTCTCAAGAAGTTAATTAATTTCAGATTAATAGCTCTATGTTCTCTTCAATCAACATAGGGCTATTATGTTGTCTATTGGACGAAAAGATCCTTTTCCTAAAGCCAATTTTTTAGCACTCCACTCAATATTTGTGATCTTAATAAGATAAATTTTTCTCTTGTTAGAATCGAATTGTAAAAAATAAATTATTCTGTAAGAAATGACTGATCTGACTATCCAGTCTGATTCTCTGATATTTTGGAAGAGTTTTTCACTACAGTTTCAAAGAACGTTACGCATTCCCGATGATGGTCACATCTATCCTCTCCCACCGGGGTTAGGCGCATTCCCTATTTGCAAAGTTGATGATTACCCGAATGACGTTCCCACATCATGGTTAAAACATGGCGGAGTCTTCATTCCCATGTATCAAAGTGAAGCATTATGGATGAACTTTCATAGTCGCTCTCACAAGCCGAATGCACTCAAAGTTGCTGTTGGCAAAATTAATGCAGTATCAGGAAAACCCTGGCAACAAAAACTTTTAAAATCAGAAGCAGACTATCTAGTTGTCCCACCCCAGCCTTGGCTAGATGGGATTAATGCTGGTAATGGTTTTATCAAACAATTTGTCGCTATGCCTTTAGGAATGGGATACACCGTAGAAGGACAAGTCACAGGCAAAGAAGAGTTTGGAGGCATTCAAATTATCGTCTACGAACCCAAACCAGATAAAAAATTCCCTAAGCCAGAATATGAATTGTGTCGTGATAAACCAATGGCTGCCAACATGGCTATGCCGAAAGGATCAACTTCTAGAAGAAAAGCCACCAAGAAGAAGAAAGCTGGAGAAATGGGAATAGCAGCTGGAGGCAAAATGAAACAAAAAATTTATGAAGACCCCCATGGCATAGATACTTGGGATGAAGATAATTATCGTCGCGTTTATGTCCACATTGTTAATAGCATGATGTATCGCGAAATTACTGGCTCGGAACCTCCCAATACTCCAGTAACCGCACAAACTTATGCTCAACATAATTTTCCTTGGTACGATCTCTACGACGAAAATATGTCAGAGATAAAAGCATCATCGGAATTAAGTCAGGTTAAAACCATTAAAGAAATGGATATAGAGAAAGGGTTTGAACCACAACAAGATGATAGCTCTATCGATTTAAGCAACAGCGACAAGATTAAATACCCCATCAAGAATCCTAATCAAGTTACTGACGGCAATTGGTAAATATTACTTTCAAAAATTTTGTCAATCTATTTGAGTAAATCAACTAGGCGAAAGAAACCGCCAAACAAAATACAATCGGAACTTTCTCTCAGGGAAAATAGCTATCACCAACAAAATATAAATTTGAGGCTATACTTTGTTCTCAAAGTCAGTCACATTTCTCTTGATCTTAATTTTAAACAGTTAGAATTAACCGCTCAAATCAATCTATATTGTAGATAGTCAAAGCCATAAAATAGGACATCTATGAATCATAGAGAAGTTCCCTTTATAGAATGATTAAGATAGTTCAATCGATTCTCATTCAAATTACTTAAACAATACCTAAAATTACAAATATTATTTAAGATAACAATGGATAAAATCAATCACCTATGTACTTACACTTAAGATAAAAATAAAGCTTTAAAATTTAAATCATTAAGATGATGAAATATCTATTATTTTATTCAATTAATTGACAAGAAAAGGATGAATATTTTTTTGCCAACAAATTTCATAAGTATATTTTTGAATAGATAGGTAAATAAAACATAGTATCCTTAAAGAATAATTTCCTTTATTAATAAATCCAAGTAATGTTAACCTATCCACAAAAATCGTTAAATGTTAGCAAGATTTCGTCCGAAGAGCTAAAAAAACAAGAAAGAATGAGAGATATAAACTTGTTATTAGCTCAACTAGTGGAAAGAGAAGAAGTTACTTTAAACTTAATTATTGACCGTCTTTATGATGTGGGGTCAATTAATTATACAAACAAAAAATTTCGTCGTCGTCCAGTCAATTTTTTCATCAAGTCAATTGTCAAATTCCCCAAACCTATTTTAAGAAAAATAGCTCTTCGTTGGGTCAAGAAAAACTTACCTGATCTATTAACTGAATGGCTAGAGACAAAAGTGTCATTCAGATAAAATATACTTGTAACAAAGATAAAACATATGCCATAATTAAAGTCTAATTAGGACAAATTACCTTCAGATTAATCATAGATAACAATCAATACTCTAGGAATTAATTTTAGTTTTAGAATTCAAGAAAACTGTTGTATAAATAGTTAGGTTTCTCTAATCATTTATGACAGAAACACACTTTCTATAATTTCTTGAAACAATTGTCTTGTTTGGTCTTTTTACATAAATCCACAACCAACTGTACTTTAAGTCAATGAGCAGAAAAATTTTAGTCATCGAAGATGAAAAGACCACCCTCAATAGTATTGTCCAATTCTTGATTAGTGAAGGTTTTGAAGCGTCTGGGGCAACCAATGGTCGGGAGGGAATCGAGCTTGCCCAAGCAAATCTACCAGATCTAATTATCTGCGATATCCTCATGCCAGAATTAGATGGCTATGATGTTCTGACCTATTTACAGCAGACTCCAGAAACTTCAACAATTCCTTTTATTTTTTTGACAGCAACAACAGATAGCTCTAGCTTTCGAATTGGGATGGAAATGGGAGCAGATGACTATTTACGTAAGCCAGTAACTAGTGCAGAGCTACTATCTGCGATCGCTAACCGCCTAGATAGACAAGAAATTAGCGAACCAACCTATCGAAATGAGATTAGTCCAAACAAGATTCTCAGCGAAGCCGATTCTAAACAAATTATCGAGTATAGTGAGGCGCAAAACTCATTAATCGAATTTTTACTAAATGGGATTAAACCTTCAATTAGCCGCTTAAATCAAGAGTTAGCTAATTTAAAAGAAGTACTCCCTGAATCCCAGCCAATGGAACATCTCAGCAATTTAGAAACAGAGTTTACTCGCTTGCAATCAGTAGTCAATCAAGTATCAGAACTAAATGAGATTCTAACCCCTGAAAATACCCAAATACTCAAACAGTTTGATTTTTTACAAGATAATCTCAAAGTCAACCGCTAAACTTTTATTTTCTAGGAACTACTACTTTAGCTGATGCTGATGCCAGGTCACTGCCTTGTGCAAAGCTTGAGGAACCGAGGATTGGGGTAAACCCAATTGAGTAATCGCTTTATCAGAACAGTAAAACATTTGCTGCTGAGCCATTTTTACTCCCTCTAGAGCAATAGTCGGAGTTTTGCCCAAAGCAGAGAGAACTATTTCATCAAACCAGGCAGCAATATAGGGAATGAAGTGAGGGATTGCATACTGAGGTGCTGATAAGTTAGTAATCTTTGCCAACTCTTCTAGAATTTGCTTCAGAGTTAAATTTTGGTTGCCTAAAATATAGCGATCGCCAGATTTGCCCTTCTCTAAAGCGAGGACATGCCCCCAAGCAACATCATCAACATCAATTAGATTCAAGCCAGTGTGAGTATAAAAGGGCATTTTACCTTGTAAAAAGCGCACAACAATCTCACCAGTAGGAGTAGGTTTAATATCTCTTGCTCCAATAGGAGTAGCAGGATTGACAATCACAATATCGAGACCGTCTTTAAATGCAGCGATCGCTTCTAATTCTGCATAATATTTAGATTTTTTGTAATTACCAATTAATTTTTCGACAGGACTCTGGTGAGTTTCATCAACAGCCTGACCATCTTGAGCAACACCAATAGCCGCAACAGAGCTAGTGTAAACAACTCTTTCGATTTTCGCTTTTTGGGCAGCTTGCAAAATGTTGCGAGTTCCCAGAACATTACTTTGCCAAAGATTTTGGCGATCGCGCTGCCACAGAGAATAACAAGCCGCAACATGAAATAAAACCTGGCAACCTTGCATCAGGCAACTCAAGTCAGGATCATTCAGATCTCCATAAACTAATTCCACATCCAAGCCATTCAAATTAGCTAAAGAACTAGTAGAACGTACCAACGCTTTTACTTGATAACCTTGTTGTAATAAGAGACGTACTAAATTCCCACCGACAAATCCAGTTGCCCCAGTTAAAAAAGCTTTCATCACAACCTAACTAGTATTAACAAACTCAATGACAACAGTTCAAAATTTTTAGCACAATACACACAAAAAATTCTAGCCAAAAAATAGCAGGAATATAGCCTAGTACATTCCCGCCTAAAATTGAAATTATTGAATCTTAATCAAAAGAGACTACTATTTTTTTCCAGTTTGAGCTGCAACTTCATCAGCAAAACTAGTTGTATCTTTTTCAATACCTTCGCCTAAAACAAAGCGATGAAAACGTCTCACTTGAATATTTTCTCCCAAAGTCGCTACCGTATTAGTGATTAGCTCTTCTACTGTCAGACTTTGATCCTTAATAAAAGGTTGAGGTAAAAGCGCCAATTCATTAAGTCGTTTACCGATTCGCCCTGAAACGATTTTTTCCTTGATATTATCAGGCTTACCAGCTAAGTCATCACGACCTTTTTCGATTTCTTTCTCCTTGGTAACAACCGCTTCAGGAATGTCATCCACCTTAACAAAATCAACATTTGGGCAAGCAGCAATTTGCATAGCAATATCGCGTACCAATTCTTTAAACTGATCTCCTCTAGCAACGAAGTCAGTTTCACAGTTAACTTCTACTAAAACTCCGATTCTGCCACCAGTGTGAATATAACTATCAACTAAGCCTTCAGCAGCGACTCGACCAGCTTTTTTACCAGCAGAAGTAATTCCTTTTTGGCGTAACCATTCTGTTGCTTTTTCTAGATCACCATCATTTTCACCGAGGGCTTTCTTACAATCCATCATCCCCGCACCAGTTTGAGTACGAAGTTCTTTTACTAATTTTGCTGATATTTGCGCCATTTTTTTATTTCCTATATTGACCGACTTGATGACGAAATAACCGTCAGTGACAATTACAATTTCATAATATTATTTATCAAAACCCTTCCCAACTGCAAAAACCGCGAGTCTGCTAGCGGGGAAAAGGGGGAGAATAAACTTCTATCAGTTCTCACATCTCCCTCTACATCTACACAAATCAAAAACCAGAGTTAATAGCTAGTAACTAGTTATTAACTCCCAATCTGCATATCAGGGCTGAAACTAGAGCACGAAAGTAAAAAACTTATGCTCCTTCTGGCTCAGGTGCAGCAGTTGTCTCTGGCTCAGGAGTAGCAGTTGCCTCTGACTCAGGGGTAGCTTCTGCTGCCGCTGGTTCCTCATCAAGAGCCTCTGCATCTGGATAGCTCTCAGCACCTAATCCTTCTTCGAGTTCTTCGTAAGCCCCCTCAGAATCAGCTTCACCATGACGACCTTCATAAATTGCGTCAGCTAATCTACCAACAATCAACTTAATGGAGCGGATTGCATCATCATTAGCTGGAATATGAATGTCAACGATATCAGGATCACAATTCGTGTCCAGAATAGAGACTACGGGAATATTTAATTTCTGACATTCAGAAATAGCATTATGCTCACGTTTTTGGTCAACAATCACCACAATGTCAGGAACTTTCCGCATTGTTTTGATTCCACCAAGATACTTTTGTAGCTTGCCCAGCTCACGACGCAACATAGAAGCCTCTTTTTTGGGTCTTCTATCTAAAGCACCACTGGTTTCCAGTCTTTCTAGTTCTTTAAGTCTTTCTACTCTAGTTTTAATTGTTTCCCAGTTGGTCAGCATTCCGCCCAACCATCTCTGGTTAACGTAATAAGCACCACAGCGACTAGCTTCTTGAGCAATAATCCCTGCTGCTTGACGTTTGGTACCAACAAATAGAACTTTTTTACCTTTTTCTGAAGAATTACGCATGAAATCATACGCATGCTCCATCAATTGGGCAGTTTGCACCAAATCAATAATATGAACACCGTTGCGCGCAGTATAAATATACTGCGCCATACGAGGATTCCAACGACGAGTTTGGTGTCCGAAGTGAACACCAGATTCTAATAACTCGGCAAGAGACACTACTGGCATGAAATTTTTACTCCTTTTCGGGTTAATCCTCCATTCAGGGACATTTCCTTGGTCGTGACGTTTAAAAGTCACCAATCTTATCGACAAGAAAACACCCGAATTCCTGAATGTGCGAATTTTTACAACTTTTCAAGTTTATCATTAGTAATGATGTTTTTAGCGATTTTCACAAGCACATTTTCAGGGA
>CALKUU010000243.1 GCA_937996665.1 uncultured Xenococcaceae cyanobacterium
TCTAAAAGTGTTGATCGCACTCCGAGCAGAGCCAACGGTCTCATGTAAAACCACAATCGGAATATTATTTACAACATTGCCATACACATCTCGGCTGTAGCGATCGCCATAATTGCTCTCATGAGGTGGAACTACTGCATATCGAGGCTGGTATTGACGAAAAGCATCAGTTGTTTGATAAAAGCCGACCTTAGTCTGAGCTTTTTTTTGCTTGTTTAAGTCAGGTGCTTGTTTATTCTGCTTACGGTCTAAAAACACTTGGTCAGAATGACTATCAGCAGCCACCAACTCTTGATTTTGGGAGGGAAATCCTGGCAAAAAGTAACTTGCAGAATTCTGATCTAGACCCAAACTCAATGAACAAAATCTAGCTCCAACAATTACTAACAAAAGCACACTCGCAAAAATGCTCAATGACTTTCGATAATTAGTGTAGATTGAGAATAACTTCGCTCGCATAGACGGATATCTAATTTTAATCACGATTAATAGTTGGTGATACTAAGGATGACGAGAAACAACATACCTTCATCAAAAATAGAAATCGCCAGGAAAATTTAACTAACTAACCAAGTTCTAACACCAAAAAATTCGGTAATTCCTAATTTACTTAATAATTTATTCCTCTTAATCTAAAAAAAGTAAGGTTTATCCCTATTGATTGTTACAATAGTTTACAAAGAAAATTTCTGTTTAGCAAAATCCTATGGCTCAGTCTAATCTGTCTAAACCCTCACCCATCAAAGAAATAGAGGTAACTGCTTCTGCGGTAATGGATGTAGATATTGAAGAACCAGATGCTAACTGGCGTTATAACCCAGAAACAATCACAAATAGGTATAAAAATAAACCTTTTCAAGTTTTAAACCGATTACTCAAAATTGTTTTATCGTTTGCCTTTTTTGCCCTCGGTGCCTGGTGGGATAAAACCACTGGAGATAATGAAACCAAAGAGCAGCAAAGAGCCATTAGAGTTAGAAACATCTTAACTAAGCTCGGACCTGCCTATATCAAGGTGGGACAAGCGCTTTCGACTAGACCAGATTTAGTATCACCAATTTATTTAGCAGAGCTATCAAAGCTACAAGATCAAATTCCGTCTTTCCCTAACGAAATTGCTTACCGTTTTATTAAAGAAGAGTTGGGGAAAACTCCTGAAGAAGTTTATGCCGAGATTTCTCCAGAACCGATCGCCGCAGCATCCCTTGGACAGGTCTATCGAGCCAAACTCAAGACAGGGGAAGAAGTAGCTGTTAAAGTCCAACGTCCTGATTTGATTCGTAGTATCACCCTCGATATCTACATCATGAGAGGAATCGCGGCTTTTGTACAAAACAATGTCAAGCGAGTAAGATCGAATTTAATTGCCATCACCGATGAGTTAGCAGAAAGAATTTTTGAAGAAATTAACTATCGGCAAGAAGGACGTAATGCCGAGAAGTTCAAGCAGCTCTATGGCTACATCGAAGAGATTTATATTCCTAAAATTTACTGGGAATATACAGGTCGCCGAGTCCTCACCATGGAGTGGATCAACGGAACTAAACTAACTGACATTGAAAAAGTTCAGGCTCAAGGAATTGATGCTACTCATTTAGTCGAAGTTGGGGTTGAATGCTCCCTCAGACAACTTTTAGAACATGGTTTTTTCCATGCTGACCCCCACCCAGGTAACTTGTTAGCTATGCCCGATGGCAGACTAGCCTATCTTGATTTTGGGATGATGAGTCGGATTAAGCCCTATCAACGTTATGGCTTAATTGAAGCAGTAGTGCATTTGGTTAATCGTGACTTTGATTCTCTAGCAACCGATTATGTCAAGCTCGATTTTTTAACTCCTGATACTGACCTTGAACCAATTATTCCTGCTTTAACCAATGTATTTGGTAATGCCTTAGGGGCAACGGTTGCCGAGCTTAATTTCAAAAGCATTACTGATCAGATGTCGGCGATGATGTACGAGTTTCCCTTTCGAGTCCCTGCTTATTACGCCCTCATTATTCGTTCGATGGTTACCTTAGAAGGGATTGCGATCGGGATTGAGCCAGATTTTAAGGTCTTGAGCAAAGCTTATCCCTATATTGCCAAGCGTTTACTTACCGATCCTGCTCCTGAGCTACGAGCATCACTCAAAGATTTACTCTTTAAAGAAGAGGGTTTTCGCTGGCATCGTTTAGAGAATTTGATGCGCAATGCTAATGATTCGCGTGATTATGACTTCGATAAGATTGTGAACCAGGCTTTAGACTATTTATTTTCTGATCGAGGAACTTTCATTCGCGATCGCCTTGCTGATGAGATTGTCACGGCTCTAGATAACACTGGTCGACAAACTTGGTCTAATTTATCTACTTCTTTCCGTCAACAAGTTGGTCTAGCAGTTCAAGAAACTCCGACCGAATTACAGGAAGATTCTTATGCAATGACCCACCTGAAAAATATTGTTGGTATCTTGCAAGAAACCCCAGGTTTCGACCCTACTCAAGTTGTCTCTGTTTTGCTCAAAATTATTACTAAGCCTGAAACTCAAAAATTAGGTCAGAATATTGCTGAGAAGTTAACTCAAAAAGTGGCAGCTAGGTTAATTAGAAATTTATTTCTCAACCCAACCCTAAAAACTCAACCAACTTTGAGTTCTTCTTTATCAGTAACAACCAAGCAGTAATTGCTAGCAATTACTGC
Source organism: uncultured Xenococcaceae cyanobacterium (assembly GCA_937996665.1). Lineage (GTDB taxonomy): Bacteria > Cyanobacteriota > Cyanobacteriia > Cyanobacteriales > Xenococcaceae > Hyella. The sequence continues at coordinate 2,683 of CALKUU010000243.1, forward strand.
TTGAGAAAGGCAATATTTAATCTTTTCATGGTTCTAATTCACCATCGCTTGCCGCGCTCTAATTAACAATTCGAGGTGCGTCCTGAAGGAAAAATTCCATAATGTCCCGTCTGCTTGCTGCGGGGATAGAGATTTTAGCGACTCGGAAGTTTACTTTATCGAATGCCATCGTCAAAACCTAAGAGCCAATTTTTGCCCCAAGGTAAGTCGAACCTGATTCATGAGGTTATGTTGAACGAGTGTGGTTACTTCTGATCAAACCCTCTTCTCGTATAACTTTGCAAGTTTGATCTCTCTTTTTTGTCCCGTACAGAGGTTTTTGCCATTTCTCTAACAGAATTTTATTGCTTCTCTTTTAAATCATTGTTCTACTAATTATGGTGGTTGCAATAGTTTCTAAGTGAACGGGAGTAAACCAATAACTCAGATAGTTTTTCCTAACAGTTGGATTAAAGAACTTTTCTCAATTTCGTATCTAATTACTTCATCACCGAAAACTAGCACTTGAAAGTAAGTATCTTCCTGAGAAGAATTAGCTTTTTTATAGTGTTCTAGCATCATCATTTTATTAGGTGCTAGATCGTAAAAATTTTGAGCAAATTCAATAATCTCTTGAATTGCATGGTGCATTTTCCTACCAGGATGATTAGTAATTTCTGTAGCGATAACTAAAGCCTTTTCCCAACTAATCCAGTAGATTTTGAGCCGACACGCATTAGGTTCACAATTTATTTCCGAGTGCCAAGAAAAAACTGCATCTACATCGTAATTCAAAATCAGTATAAAATTACCCACTTTTGATCGCTGGGATAAATACACGGCTAAACAACTTAATCCAATCTGACATATTCCCTTGTCATAGTCTGTCCTGTAGCTAACATAAACACTCTTTCAAGTTAACAATACCTAATAAATATCAAGCAAAATCTTGTAGAACAACCTTGGGGTTTAATAGTAGAGATTTACAAGTGCTCAGTAAAGAAAAAAGATACTACACTTTTCAATTCAACCCCGATAGCAGTGATTACGATATTCAAAAAACTATTTTGAGATAACAGGCAGCCACTGTATTCAATCTTACTGCTCGAATCTAATAAAACTTTGATAATCAATATCAAGATAGTTGATAATCAATATCAAGATAGTTGATTATACTGCACTCCAATTGGCTTGAAATTGCTATAGCTTACTAAACTAGGCTCAAAAAATCAGCTACTAAAACAAAAGAAAAGCTATCTGCAATAGAAGACTAAATCCTACAAAATAAGGAAAAAATTGAGGATTATTAACAATTTTTTAAGTCTCAATTTTTGTTCAATATTGGAAACATATTCAAACTGCTTTGTATCACATTGTCGGATAGTGGACAAAGATTTCGCAACATAATTAGTATTCTTAAGAAAGTACGATTATACGTAAAATTTCTTCTTAAAAAGCTGAACTATCTAATTTAGTTCAGCCTTTTTTTGTTTATTTCTCATTAATCGTACCTAAATTTTAATAAAAAAACAGATAACAATTGTCATCGTCAAATTTAAATAAACCAGTTAATCGGCTACTAGCCGCTTTGCCAGAAGACGAGTATCTCCGACTTTATCCCCATTTAGAACCAGTAAACCTGCCTCAACATGAAATTATTTATGATGCAGGAGAGAAGTATGAATATGCTTATTTTCCTTCTCATTCAATTATTTCGATTGTCTCAATTCTGGAAAATGGTTCCACTATTGAAATCGGAGTCGTTGGCAATGAAGGAATGATTGGTATACCAATCATTTTAGATACTAGTTACACCAACTATACCGCCATAGTTAAAGTGGGAAATGGTGGATATCGTATTGCAGCAGAACGCTTGAGAGGTGAGTTAAATCGTCAAGGAGTTTTACAAAGTTTATTAATGCGTTATGTCCAAGCCAGAATTATTCAGCTTGGTCAAACGGCTGCTTGTAATCGCTATCACAATATCGAACAGCGATTTTCTCGTTGGTTACTAACTGTCAGTGATAATATCCAAAAAGATGAATACTATTTAACTCATGAATTTATCTCCCAAATGCTGGGGGTGCGGCGCACTGGGATAACTGAAATAGCTGGGAAATTTCAAAAAGCAGGAATCATTCACTATAAACGTGGGGCGATTAATATTCTTTCGCGCGAAAAGCTAGAAGCTTGCGCCTGCGAATGTTATCGGCTAATTTCAGACGAGTTTTCTAGACTACTAAATTAATTTCCTTCTTTGGTCATAATCAAATATTTCACCTAACTAACTCTCTTTATAGGAGAGTATTTTTTTGGTTTTATAAAATAAGATTACAGCGATCGCTTAATCTAGACTCGTGGCTTAATCAATAAATTTAGCAATTATAGTTACATGACCCATCGCACTCTACTTTGGTATCGCAACGACTTGAGAGTACACGATCTAACTAGCTTAGATGAAGCAGTAAAACAGAGTGCAGACATTATTCCTTGCTATTGCTTTGACGATCGCTCATTTAACAAGACAAGTTTTGGGTTCCCCAAGACAGGAAATTACCGAGCTAAGTTTTTAATTGAGTCAGTTGCAGATTTGCGACACTCTCTCCAACAGTTAGGAAGTAATTTAATAGTGCGTCGGGGTCTACCCGAGAAAATTATTCCCGCGATCGCCGAACAACTCAGCATAGACCAAATATCATATAGCCAAGAAGTAACATCAGAAGAAACTCAAGTCGAAACTAAATTAAAACAAGCATTACCACCGCAAATCAAACTCAGATCTTATTGGCAGTCAACGTTATATTTACCCGAAGATCTACCCTTTGACATACCTCAATTACCCGAACTATTTACCAACTTTCGTAAACAGATCGAGAAAAAATCAACAATTCAACCATCTTTACATGCACCTAAAAAATTACCACCATTACCAGAAGTCGAATTAGGCGAAATGCCCACTCTCGCGGATCTTGGTCTAAGCGAACCTGAATACGATCAGCGCGGAGTATTACAGTTTCGAGGTGGTGAGACCGAAGCGATCGCAAGATTAGATAATTATTTTTGGCAAGCAAATTGCCTCAAAGACTATAAGCAAACTCGCAATGGCATGTTGGGAGCAAACTACTCTTCTAAGTTCTCACCCTGGCTAGCTTTGGGTTGCATTTCTCCTCGATACATCAACGATCAGGTAATTAAGTATGAAACAAAGCGAGTAAAGAACAACTCCACCTATTGGCTCATTTTTGAATTGATTTGGCGTGATTTTTTCCGCTTTATTGTTGCTAAACACGGTGATCGCGTCTTTAAACTTGGCGGCATGCAAAATATTGAAATTCCTTGGAAAACAGATTGGCAACGTTTCGATTTATGGACTAAGGGCGAAACTGGATATCCATTGGTTGATGCCAATATGCGCGAGCTAGCTGCCACTGGCTTTATGTCGAATCGCGGACGGCAAAATGTGGCTAGTTTTTTGACTAAAAATCTAGGAATTAACTGGATTATGGGTGCAGAATGGTTTGAATCTTTGTTGATTGACTATGATGTGTGCAGTAATTGGGGCAATTGGAACTACACCGCAGGTGTGGGCAACGATGCTAGAGGTTTTCGTTATTTTAATATCACCAAACAAACCAAGGATTACGACCCGAAAGGAACGTATCTCAGACATTGGCTACCAGAGTTAGCCAACCTTCCAGGGGATAAAATTCGTGAACCAGCTAAGCTCAGCAGAGAAGAACAACAACGCTATGGGGTAAATATTGGAGTTGATTATCCTAGACCTGTGGTTGATTTTTTTAAGTCGGTTAAAGCGAATGAGAAGATGTATCAGAGTGCGATCGGCTAAAACGATATCTTCGATAAGGTTAGGATAGTGAGATATTTTTAGGATCACCTTTTTAGGATGTTTGCTTTATCTCGTAATCGACGCAATTTATTAGCGATCGCCCTACTCTTAGTTTCCAGCCCATTTTTATATTCACAGTTAAATAAGACTGGATTTGTTCCCCCAGTCAGTTATTTTTTCTCCAAGTCCGAACAAAATCCTACTGTAAACCTCACTCCGACCCAAGAGAAATTACTCAACTACACAGTACCTATCAACACAATAGTCCCAGGAGCGATCGATAAGTTCCAAACCGCTATTCTAATTGACAAATCAAATTATCAACTTACTCTCTACTACCGAAATAAAGCGATCAAATCTTACCCAGTAGTTTTAGGTCAAAGTCCTCGCGGTGATAAACGCCAAGAGGGAGATTTTAAAACCCCTGAAGGAGTCTTTAAAATCCGAGATCTCTATCCTCATCGCCGTTGGTCTAAATTTATCTGGCTTGACTACCCAACCCAAGAATCTTGGCACAAGCATTTGCAGGATAAGAAGCAAGGAAAAATTAGCCTAACAAGTAGAGTCGGCAGTGAAATTGGTATTCATGGTGTACCAAAAGGTAGTGATAATTTAGTTGATGAGAGAAATAATTGGACTTGGGGCTGTATTTCTCTCAAGAATGATGACGTGAATGAAATTTATGAAGTTGTGCAAAAAGGAACACCAATAAAAATAACTCCTTAATGAACTTAAAAAAGCTTGTAAAGCTTTTGAGATATAGTTTCAAAGAATATACCAATGATAAGAGTTCGTGCAAAAAAGTTCATCAATCAACAAAGCAATAGCCTTAAATACGAGCGCAGAATACATTGACACGACTTAAGTTAAAACCATGCCCTAATATTTATCCATCTTGTTATGAATGGATTCAAAAAAAACTGAGCAATGAAAAAACTTGATAAGTTGCCAACTGATATCACTTCAGGTATTTCCATAGTTTCAATCTCTCAGGCAACAACAGCTACATTTACTGATCTTTACTTTCAGCAGACATTTTTGTTCTTCATTCAGGTTGGTAGCAAAAAAGTATTGTGCCCGATAAATGGAGAACTACTCGGACGGGCGGAAGATGTCATGATATTTCCTCCTGGTTCTATGGTCACAATGGAAAACCGACCACAGCTTGGCAATAACTATCAAGCTATTGGCGTTTGCTTTCCATCTCATATGATCAAAAAAGTATTCTCTAATAAACAGTCAAGGTCTAAACCACCTGGCATCCAAATTTTGCGATCTTCTCTGAGCAAATCTTTCCAGATATTAAAGACTATTCGAATCAATTTGCAAGATCCAGAAATACCAGAGCCGATCAGACAGCATCGACTGCTAGAACCTTTAATTTGGTTGCAATACAATGATATTCATCTCTCACCTTATGAAGAAGAGAAACCATTGGGCAAAGTTAGAAGACTTATTGAAACAGATTTAAGCTATCCTTGGCGATCTAGTGAGGTAGCCGATCACTTTGCCATAAGTGAATCAACGATGAGACGTTGGCTAGCCAAATCTGGTCAAGGGTTTTCAAAAATCTTACAAAATACGAGACTCGAGCGAGGGCTTAGTCTTTTGCAATCAACAGAAACTCCCATTTCAGCGATCGCAGTTGACTGTGGATTTACAACACAGTCTCACTTTGCGGATTCCTTCAAAAAAAGATTTGGAATCAAACCCAGTGAAATACGTAAATTAGAAAATTGAGCATTTTCCGATAATTTCTGATTGATTATTGAAAGTATGGTCAAATGTTCCTTGCTAAATTCGTAAAGTAGACAATTTTCAACTTAACAAGGAACCAAAAAATGTTTAGTAAACTTATTTCTCTTGGCTTTTTACTCACAACTCTAATTGCAACTCCTGCATCGGCACAAGAATTTAATTTGACCAGCACAACAATTTCCGAGGGTGAAACATTGACAAACACCCATGTTTTTAAAGGTTTTGGCTGCGAAGGTAAAAATGAGTCACCACAATTATCTTGGAGCGGCGCACCAAAGGGAACGAAAAGCTTTGCTATTAATGTATATGATCCAGATGCACCGACTGGATCAGGATGGTGGCACTGGAATGTTGTTAATCTCCCAACCTCCATAAACTCTATTTCTCAAAATGCAAGTATGAGTAAAGATCTACCTAATGAGGCGATTGAAATTAGAAATGACTACGGGAAAATCGGATTTGGAGGTGCTTGTCCCCCTCCTGGGGAAGTCCATCGCTACATTATTACGGTGTATGCCCTTGGGGTAGAACGCTTGGAGCTACCTGAAAATCCGAGCAATGCACTTGTAGGCTTCATGATTCGTGCAAATATGCTTGAAAGTGCAAATATCACGGCGGTTTATCATAGATAATATTAACTAACGGTACCAATTGTTGACCCAGTTACTCGCTGGAAACCAAGGGGGAAGAATTAGGGTCTCCTAAATATACAAACATATTTTTTAAGCTTTTTTGAACTCACTTGGTGCAAGA
>CALKUU010000244.1 GCA_937996665.1 uncultured Xenococcaceae cyanobacterium
AGTCACAAAATAACTCTCCAGAAATTTGAGGTATCTAATGATTGGTTGAAACCTCATCACAATTGCAAATCGTCAAGAGGTTGGCGTTGGTTTATAGAAAAAATTAAGGATGAAGACGAAAACTTAACTCTTTTCTGTGAGCTAATAGATCCGAAACCTGGAGTGTCAAAAGATTACGCTTCAGGAGAGTGGTTAGATGCGATCGAGCTATGGAACAAAACCCATCATCTTTATATTGGAACAGAGGATGGTGAAATAATGCTTTCTAGAGCTATTAAGAATGATTTTATGCCTCAACGTTTTGAAAAGATTCTATCCGACGAGGAACTTGCTTTTGCTCGATCTTTTACTGAATATATGGATTTTGGTTTTAAAACAAATATTCCTCGGCTGTTGAAAGGTGAAAAAATTTACTTTCATTTCTTAGTAGCAACTAATCCAATTAGAGTTGATCCAGATGATCCCAGTTATAGGGATCTCTCATGTTGGTTTGCTGTTGATTGGTTAAAATCTACTTTAGATAAATACCTCTCCTGAAATAGTCGATTTTAGTAAGGCTTTTTATTTTGCGATCGCTTTTTTATAAACTCTTCAAAAAAGTAATTTTCTCCTTATCTTTAACTACAATTAAAATAAAATCGCTACAGTAATGACAAAACTAGAACAAGCCTTAAACACAGTCAGTCAATTAACCGTGGAACAACAAGAAATGTTGGTTCGAATTGTTCAAAATCGTCTGGTCGAAAATCGTCGTCAAGAAATAGCTGAAGATGCCAAACAGGCAATATCCTCCTTTCACGCAGGAGAGTTCAAAGCTCAAACAGCTAATGAGGTAATGGCAGAACTACAAAAAAGCCTGCAAGACAACTAAAAAGTACTTCGTGATGAGAAAGTTAGTCTTAACCTCCAAATTTAAACGTTCTTTCCGTAAGTTTGCTTTACGTAATTCACAACTACAAAAAAGAATTGGGCAAACACTACAACAAATGGAAGAGGATGTCTTTGCTTCTCAATTGGGTACACATTCGCTTAAAGGGAAGCTTTTAGGGTTGAAATCTTGTTCTTGTGGTTATGATTGCCGAATTGTATTTTCGATTGAGATCGACAGCGAAACAAAGGAAGAAGTGATAGTTTTGCTAGATATTGGTAATCATGATGAAGTTTATTAAGGTGAGATCGCCTGATAGATCGTTCCTTATGCTGGTAGTCGAGAAATATATGGATTTAATGGTTTGGTCAATGGCAAATTATAAAACAGTCTTGAAATGCCTATGAACTTTGCTTGTCAATGCTTCTAGAGTTAATTTTTTAGCTAATTTTGTTAATTAATACCGATTATTCAAAGTAATTCTGAAAAAAGACTTGTCAAAGGCTATTTCTTTCGCTACTATTAGTAATCGTGATGAGCATTCCTCGGTAGCTCAGTGGTAGAGCGGTCGACTGTTAATCGATTGGTCGTAGGTTCGAATCCCACCCGGGGAGTTTAAGAAAAACTCAATAAAAAGAGCAGGAAGGTTTTTATCCATCCTGCTCTTTTTAGTTAACTCAGGTAATTATTATTTGAGGTATATTTTAGATAAATACTTCACTGATATTTTCGTAAACTGCATTAAATGCCATGCCATCCAAGGCGATATCTGCTTGAGTAATGCGATCGCCATAGACGCTAATTGAACCCAGTCGGTCACCATCATGCGCTCCTGCACCGCCTTGGTTGCTGACTAGATTAATCAAAGAATAAGCTGTGCCATTGCTATCTAAGGCATCTTCGATACTAATGTTGACTGTGTGACCAACTATCTGAATTTTGTCTCCTTCAGAGCGATCAAAGTCAGTAATTGCATCCATGCCAACACCTTCTACCCAGTGATCGTGGACGTTGTTATTTTCTCCTGCAACTCCTCGCCAATCAATAACCCCATCTGCATCGGCATGTTTTTCCAAAATTTCAGCTTTTGCATTAAGCAGAGCTTCAAACACAAAAGTATCTGCACCCTTGCCACCAACTAAAGTATCGTTGATATAGGTAAAAGGTTGATCGGGAAAGACTTGTAGGGCATCAGTTTCTTGGGCGATTTCTGGCTCTCCTGCATCGGCGCGACTAATGAGAGTGTCGTTTCCTCGTCCTCCAAACAAATAATCTTCACCATAACTATCGACTAGAAGATCATTGCCGCGATTGCCTCTAAGGGTATCGTTTCCTTCTCCACCATCTAAGGTATCTTTGCCTCGGCCTCCTCTAATAAAATCGTTGCCTTTACCTCCAAGGAGATTGTCATTACCTCTGCCGCCAAATAAGAAATCATTTCCTAGACCGCCAAATACATTATCGTTACCGCGACCGCCTCTTAGGATGTCATTCCCTTCTCCACCGTCTAAAGTATCTTTTCCTTTGCCTCCTCGCAAACTATCATCGCCACCTTTGCCCATAAGGAAATCACTTCCCGATCTTCCTCTGATGAGATCATTTGTAATCCCAATGAGATCTCCTTCTAGGATGTCACTGCCTCTAGTTCCCAAGATTGTGTCTTCTAACTCCCAACTAGGTAAAGCTGGATTTATGTTGTTAATAGGAGAGTTCATTTCTTTTGTATTATTTAGTACGCTAAGTGTAATACAGAGGATAATCAAAATAAACTCTTACGTCAGCGATCGCGGTCACCTGGCACTATTTGATCTCTTAGAAACTCAAAAACAGCAATGTAAAACTAAATTCCTCAATTAGGGATAGTTGTTAAATCAAGTCTTACAAGCGGTTTGCTACTTGGTAACTGAAATTATTAACTTGCATTGGTTAACTGAATTGATGACCTTTGGTTAAGGGGTCAAGCATTTTCGAGCAATGGAGTTAATAACTTTTTAAAATTAATTGGTTTGAATTTCCACCATTTTGCTCTGGAGTAACTACAATGCAAAAGATTCCTTCTAAATTACTATTTGGTATCTATGGCATTACTCGCAGTTAATCACCTAAAAATTGCCTATCCTCATCAGTCCCAATCCGAAACCATCTGGGCTGCTAATGATGTTTCTTTCGAGCTTAACTCGGGTGAAAGAATGGGATTAGTGGGTGAATCTGGCTGTGGTAAATCGACTTTGGGCAGGGCGATTATGCGCTTGCTGCCAGAGGGCAGCAAAGTAGAAGGAGAAATCAATTTTCAGGACAGATCGGTATTGGCGCTCGAAAAAAAGGAACTGAGAGAGTTTCGAGGTGAGGTCGTGGCACTAATTTTCCAAGACCCGATGACTAGGCTAGATCCGCTGATGACAATCGGTGATCATTGCTTAGAAACTTTAAATGCCCATCAGCCCGATTTAACTCGCCCAGAAGCTAAAGCTAGAGCAATTGAAATTTTAGAACTAGTCAAAATTCCTGCCGATCGCTGGGGGCAATATCCTCATGAGTTTAGTGGGGGAATGAGGCAAAGAGTGGCGATCGCTCTAGCTTTGTTGTTAGAGCCAAAGATGATTATTGCTGATGAGCCAACCACTAGTTTAGATGTAACGGTATCCGCCGAAATTTTAGAGGAGTTAACTCGTCTTTGCAGCGAGCGAGATATGGCACTGCTGCTAATTTCCCATGATCTGGCAATGGTCGGAGAATATTGCGATCGCATTGCGGTTATGTACCAGGGCAAAATGGTGGAGATGGGTAAGACCAAGTCAATTTTATATAACCCTCAACATGAATATACTCAGTCTTTATTAGCTGCTGCCTTTAAGCTGCAAGCAGATGCAAAATCTAATAAAAATTTTGATTCGGAGTCGGCAACCAAGCAACCGATCCTTGATGTTAAATCACTCCAGCAACATTTCACCTTAGAAAGTAGTTTTATTCAAGCCTTATTTTCTAAGGAAAAAAATGTAATTAAAGCGGTTGATGATGTTGATTTCTCTTTATATCCAGGGGAGACCTTGGGCTTAGTTGGTGAGTCTGGTTGTGGGAAAAGCACTCTCTCGCGGACGGTTTTGCAGCTACTGAAGCCTACCTCAGGAGAAGTTAATTTTTTGGGACAAGACCTAGCTCAACTACCTTCTGCTGCGATGAAAAGGATGCGTCGCCAAATTCAAATGATTTTTCAAGACCCTCATGCCTGTTTAAATCCGCTGATGACAGTTGGGGAGAGTATTGCCGATCCTTTATTTATTCATGAGTTAGCCAACAGTGAAGGTGCAGGAATTCGGGTAACCCAGATGCTAGAGCGAGTTGGCTTAACCCCAACCGAAGATTACTATTATCGCTATCCTTCGGAATTATCTGGGGGGCAGCAGCAAAGAGTTGCGATCGCCAGAGCCTTAATAACTAATCCTAAATTAGTTATTTGTGATGAGCCAGTTAGTATGCTCGATGCTACGGTGCAAACGCAGGTACTAGAGTTAATGTTGGCTCTCAAAGCAGAATTTCAGCTTACCTATTTGTTTATTACTCACGATCTTTGGGTGGCAAGATTCTTTTGCGATCGCATTGCCGTCATGAATAAAGGTAAGATTGTAGAAATTGGTACTACGGATAAGATATTCAATAGTCCTGCTCATCCATACACTCAAAAGTTATTGTCGGCAGCACCTTTGTTGGTTAATTGTTAATTGTTGATTGTTGATTGGTAAGTACATAAACATAAATCAAATCCAAGATAAAAATCTCTTATTCTCTCCCCCTCTGCTCTGCTTTCATAACTCCGAACTCCGAACTCCGAACTCCTAACCTATGTCTATTTCTGTCTGTGTCGTTTTAGGAACTCGCCCAGAAGCAATTAAGTTAGTTTCTGTGATCAAAGCTCTGCAAGCACAACCTCAAATTAAAACCTCGGTTATTTTGACTGGTCAGCATCGGGAAATGGTTGATAGTGTGATGAAGTTGTTTCGGCTGGAGGCAGATCAAGATCTAGCCATCATGAAACCAAAACAAACTTTGACTGAGATTACTTGCAACAGTATGCAGGGGTTAGAGAAAATATTTAGCGATCTCAAGCCAGATCTGGCGATCGTCCAAGGAGATACTAGTACTGCTTTTGCTGCTGCTTTGGCGGCGTTTTATCAAAAA
>CALKUU010000245.1 GCA_937996665.1 uncultured Xenococcaceae cyanobacterium
TCAGAATCGAAGTAGTGAGAGACATCCGTTAAACTAATTTCCGAAGAATCTAGGTTTTGGAAAGTAACATCAGCAGTTTTTAGAGACTTTTCAAATATCTGACGGTTTTCACTCATGACTCCTGGATTATCGGAGTCAAAAGCAAAAGACTTACGATTCAGATACATATCCTGTAGTTCTTTTTCTTCTTCCCAACTGCTATTTTCGACTGCCAAGTTAATGTTAGAAGAATAGGAACCAGATGAGTTGGAGAAAATACGGGTTGCAGCCTGACGCAGATTAATTCCCATTTCCTCGGCTTGTTCGAGGGCATGTTTGCGGACAAAGTTCATTTCTAGAGGCTCCTTAGCTTCAGCCGCCATTTTTACTGCTTGGTCTAGTAAGTTCATCTGGTTAATGAACAGATCACGGAAAACCCCAGAACAGTTAACAACTACATCAATCCGCGGACGACCTAATTCTTCTAAAGGAATCAGCTCTAGTTTATTAACTCTACCCAAGGCATCAGGAACAGGTTTGACTCCGACCATCCACATAATTTGGGCGAGGGATTCACCATAGGTTTTGATGTTGTCCGTTCCCCAGAGCACGCAGGCAATGGTGTCGGGGTAGTTGCCATCGTTATCCTGTTTTTGTTTTTCGATTAAGCGATCTACCACTACTTTTGCGCATTTAACTGCGGCTAGAGTAGGAATTGATTGCGGATCGAGGGCGTGAATATTTTTTCCTGTAGGTAAAACATTGGGATTACGGATGGGGTCACCACCAGGTCCAGGAAGAACGTATTCACCTGCTAGGGCTTTGAGTAAGCCACCTAATTCTTGATCGGCACAAATCTGTTCTAAACAGAATTCAAGATACTCGAACAATGGTTTGAGTAATTCTCGGTCTACTTGTTCGTAGCCTAAGTCTTGTAAAGCTTTGACCCAAGGCTCTTTTTTGCCAATATTAAAGAAGTTAAGTCGAGTTACTTTCGAGACCCGACCTTCGGCATCGATTTGCGCTTGGACTAGAGCGGCAACTGATTGACGAGTTGCTTGGGTGATGTCTTGGAATAGTTGGACATCTTCCAGAACTCCGCGATCGTTATTGGCGTAAATCTCGTCGATGCTTCTGCCAATACTTTGGGCAATGATTCGAGGTAGGGAGACAATCCCCTCTTCTTCGCGATCAAGAGCGGCAATATTTACCAAGGTGGCGATCGCTTCTTCAGCCGTAGGCGGTTTCCCAATTACATGGAGTCCACAAGGCAATAAGCGAGACTCAATTTCCATCAGTTTTTTGTAAACTAAGCCAATAACGGTGTCTCTCTCTTCTTGGCTTAAATCCTTGGCTGGCTGCTCAGGGAAATCGATGTCTTTGTCGAGGTTAACTATTCTGGCTTGATCCATCACCGTATCGACGATTTGGATTCCGCGACTGCTATCTTTAAGACTTTGATAAGAACCAATCAACTCGCCTAATTCTTTTAACCCTTTATACAAACCAGCATTTTCAGCAGGAGGGGTTAGGTAAGAAATTGTTGAGGCATAGCCACGGCGTTTAGCGATCGTCGCTTCACTGGGGTTGTTGGCTGCGTAGTAATAAATGTTAGGGATTGAGCCAATTAAGCTATCGGGGTAACATTCCCCCGACATTCCCATTTGTTTACCAGGCATAAATTCGAGAGAACCATGGGTACCAAAGTGAAGTACCGCGTCTGCACCCCAAATTTTTTCGAGATAAGTGTAGTAGGCAGCAAAACCATGGTGGGGGGAAGCAGATTTGGAGAAGAGCAATAACATGGGGTCGCCTTCGTAACCAAAAGTAGGCTGAACCCCGATAAAGACATTCCCGATATGCTTACCGTAAATTAAGAGATTTTTGCCATCACTATTGAGGTTTCCTGGTGGTTGTCCCCAGTTTTCTTCAAGTTTAGATGAGTAGGGAGTTAGTTGCTCATACTCTTCGACCGACATTCTGTAAGCTACATTCAGCTCAGGAGAAGCATATTGGGCAGTGGAATCGTTAATAACTAGTTCCATTAATGCTTTGGCATCAGTTGGTAACTCAGGCAGATCGTAACCATTGCCTTTAAGACCTCTTAATACCTCATAGATCGATCCAAAAACATCGAGATAAGCTGCTGTTCCCACATTGCCCTTGTCGGGGGGGAAACTAAAGACTGTGATCGCAACTTTTTTATCTAGTTTGGGTTTTTTGCGCAGATTACCCCATTTCATCGCTCTTCTGGCGATCGCTTCAATCCGATCTTGCAAGGCGATAGCGCGACCAGTATTGCCATCCCGACCAGATAAAACAATCGGCTCGATTGCCCCATCTAATTCAGGAATCGCAATTTGTAGAGCTACTTGCACCGGGTGCAAGCCTAGCTCGCTTGCTTCCCACTCTTCTGTGGTTTGGAAGACTAGAGGCAGAGCCACCATATAAGGACGGTTTAGTGCTTTAAGGGATTCGATCGCTTTGGGATGATCTTGTCTAGCAGGCCCACCAACAAGAGCAAATCCAGTTAGGGAGATTACTACATCCACTAGTGGTTCTTTCTGAACTCCACTAGTCACCTCCCAAAAATACTCATCGACTGGTTTAGAGAAGTCTAAGCCACCAGCAAAAACAGGTAGAACCCTAGCCCCCATGGCTTCAAGTTCTTGAACGATCGCTACATAATGAGCGTCATCTTTGGTAACGAGGTGGGTTCTTTGCAGCACGATCCCAACGCAAGGAGCAAGGGGGTCTTTAAGATCATCAGAAATATCGGTACGGCTATTAAACCAGTTGAGATACTCTTTAACATCCTCGAACATTGCAGGAGCAAGCGGATGCCAGACACCCATATCGGGGTAAACAATTGGTTCTTCGTAAACTACCCCGTCGGCGATGTTTTTATCCTGATAAACGTATTTATCAGCGAGCATTAACAAGAAATTCTGAAGATTATCAGAGTTTCCCCCAAGCCAGTACTGGAAGCTCAACATGAAGTTGCGAGCATCTTGAGCTTTTTCGACTGGTAAATATTTCAAAACTTTGGGCAGAGTTCGCAAGAGCTTAAGCATTGCATCTTGGAAAGAACTACCCGAGTTTTCTTTGCGCTTGCGCATAAACTGAGCGATCGCACTTTTCGATTGTCCTAGCTGAGCCATCGAGAAGCTACCCATTTTATTGAGGCGCATAACTTCTGGCATCGAAGGAAAAACAATCGCGGCATCTAGGCGATCGCGATGAGGAGTAACTACTTCTACTACCTTTTGCGCTAAATCCTCGATAAAGATTAGTGAGGCTATAAAAATATTGGCTTGGGAAACATCCTGCTCAAAATTGCGATAATTATCTTCGTCTCTTAATTCTTCGATTAAGTAACCACTCAATTCGATTGCCAAATGAGGGTTATTTTTATTTATCTTTTTAGCTGCCTCAGTCAGGGTGCTTTGATACTGAGGCTCTAGCACGACATAGACCACTCT
>CALKUU010000246.1 GCA_937996665.1 uncultured Xenococcaceae cyanobacterium
CGACCAGATCGGCGTCGCCGTCACCAGTGGTCCCGTCGCCATCGCCGTCGGTTGCGGTGTCGTTCTTGCTCTGGCCTCCGGCCGCAGCCGTGGCATTGGTCGAAGTGACGGATCGCCCGAACGCATTGATCGAGACATCGCCGGTGGTGGTGATGCTGCGATCGGTGGTGGCGGTGTAGGTGTGGTTCGCGGTCGTGAGACCAAACGCAATACCAATGGCTGCGGAACCAGGTGACTCAGCTGCGCCGGTGGCGGTGGTTGTTGTTGCGTTCTCCGACGGTGGCCCCCGGCTCTCGATGAGGAGGTTCCCGCTTAGAGACACCAAGTCGCCAGCGGCACCCGCAATGCGAGCAGTCCGGGTCACGTTCGAGATGGCGATCGCCAGCGCAGGCACGAGCGCTACGCCACCCGACGCACCGGCTTCGGCAGTGGTCGTACTGGAGTGTCCGCCCGAAGCCATGATGTGAGTCGTACCGGCGGTGGTCAGATTGAGTGTGGCATCGTCGGCGACTTGGGCAGTGGCCCGGTCGTTGACAACGTTGAGTGCGACCGATGCGCCGATGCCCAGCTTGCCGCCCGAGGCAGGATCGTTCGGGGTTGCGCTGGCGGTCGACTCGGCGACGGACTCGGACAAGATCTCGACGTTGCCATCGGTAACTGTTGCGATGCCCGTGTCGGACAATTCGGCCACCGTGGTGACGTTGGCGATGTTGAGGCCAAGTGAGAACGCCACCGTGATATCGCCGCCGCTGGCACCCGAGATTGCGGTCGCCGAGAGCGTGTGTAGATCGTCGTCGTCGCTCGGATCGACCGTGCCCGCATCTTCGATCGTGCGGGCCGCCTTGATGGTGAGGCCGTTTTCAGCATTTGCGCTGCCGTCGACCGTTGCCGTCGTGTCGATGTTGGCGAAGTTGATCGCTACCGCAACGCCGACCGCCGCAGAGGCGCCTTCGGTGTTCGACGAGCCGTCGGCTTTGGTGTCGGCATCGGTGTTGTTCGCTGCCTGAACGGTGATCTTGCCAGCCGCGGTGACCGTCACACCGTCGGGGATCGTGGCCACGGCGGTTGTGGTAGCGACGGTTACCGCAACGGCTGCTGCGACGGTGATTGGGCCCTGCGACGTCTCGGCCGATGGTGGTTTCTTCTCGCCAACGCCAGCGTCGGCTTCGGCAACGTCGTCTGGCCGGTTCATCTTTGCCTGCTCGTCGGCCAGGGCTACTTGTTCGGCGATCTGCTTGTTGACGCCGCCCTCGACACCATCTTCTTCGGTGTCGTCTGGTGCGCCTGCTTCGCCCTCGCCCGGCGCTCCCGCGGCTGAGGCCTTGGAACTCGTTGTGGACATCGAGCTGCCGATGGCGGAGATCATGACATCGGCTCCGGCGTCGATGTCGCGGTTTGTCGTAGCCGCCACGTCGTGGTTGGCGATGGTCAAGGCAAGCGACACGCCAACGGCAGCGCCGTCGCCGGTTGCCGACGCCGAGCCTTCGGACGTGGTCGTGATCTTCATGCGATCACCCTGGCCGGTGGCACCAACCGTGACCGTCCCGGTGGTTTCGAGCACAGGGCCAGCCGTGATTTCGGCGCTGCGGGCCACGTTGGACACCGAGATGGCGACCGCTGGCACCAGCGTGAGTCCGTCGGATCCAGCGCCGGCCTTGGCGGTGGTGGTCATGGTGTGGCCGCCCGAAGACAGGACCATGACATCGCCGGCACCTTCGAGGTCGGCGGTAGCGAGTTCGGCAATGGCCCGATCGTTGACGATGTTCAACGCCACCGAGAGACCCATGCCGAAGTTGCCGCCGACCGTGTCGGTGTTGGGTTCGGCGGTTGCATCGGACGTTGCGTCGGAGTCGGCACTGATGGCAACTACGCCGTCGCCGTTGATGGTGACCGAGGCGCCGTCGGCGATGTCGGCCCGAGTCGTCACGTTGGCGATGTTCAAGGCCAGCGAAACCGCGATCGAGACGCCACCGCTGGCGGCTCCAGATGCGGCCCGGGCACCCAGGTCGTGGGTTTCGTCGTCGTCAGCCATGACTCGTGACGAGGTAATGGTGAGTGCGTTCGCTCCGACCGTGCCTTCGACGGTTGCGTCGGTATCGATTTGGGCGTAATTCACGGCTACCGCTGCGCCCACTGATGGGCTGGTGCCGCCGTCTTTGTTGTCGGTCTCGGAGCCGTCGGAAGCGGAACCGTCGGCGTCGGCCTTGCCGTCGGTATTGGCCTTGGCCGTGACGGCGACGGCGTCGGTCGAAGTAACGATGATGTCTGGGTTGATGATGGCTGTCGAGGTCGCATCCGTGACGGTGACGGCAATGGCAGCCGCAACCTTGATTGGACCCTTCGAGTCCTTGGCGCTTGGCGTGTCGTTGGCCCCGTCGGTTGCTGCTTCGCCGTCGGCTGGCTTGTTGGCCTCGGCTTGTTCTTCGGCCAGGTTGCGTTCCAACGCGACCTGCTTGTCGACGCCGACCTTGCCTTCGCCGGTGGGGTCAGCTGGTCCAGTCGGATCGGTGGCCGACCCAGGTTCTTCGTCGGATGGTGCGCCCTTGGCCGAAGCTTCGGACTTTGCCTCGTTGACTGACGCGCCCGTCGAACTGACGGTGACCGCGCCGCCCGCGTCGACGTTGCGGTCGATCGTGGCAGCGACATCGTGATTGATGATGGACAGTGCTAGCGCAACGCCAGCAGCAGCAGATCCACCGAACGACTCGGCGGAACCCTTGGCCGTTGTCGTCGTGTCCATTGGATCATTGGTCGGGGCCTGGGCGATGACCGACAGGCCTGCGCCAGTGGTGAGCGCATCGGGTCCACCGGTTACCAACGCGATGCGTTCGACCTTAGATACACCGACTGCGATTGCAGGAACCAGCGCAACTCCGCCGCTGCCGGTGCCGGCTTGGGCGTCGGTGATGGTGTTGTGTCCGCCGTCGGCAGTGAGTGTGACCTGGCCAGATGCGGAAAGATCGATGGTCGTGGCGGCGATCTCGGCAGTAGCAATGTCGTTGACGATGCTGAGCGCGACCGAGGTACCGAGACCGAACTTGCCACTGCCGCCGGAGCCGTCGTGAGGGAGCGCCTTGGTGGTGGTGGTCGAGTTGGACTCGGCGGTGATGGCAACCGCACCATCGCCGGTCACTGTGATAGTGGCGTCGGTCGGCAGGTCGGCGGTGGTCGTGACGTTGGAGATCGTGAGGGCGAGCGACACCGACAACGTGGTGCCATCGCCGGCTGCACCAGACGTTGCTTGCGCACCAAGTTCGTGTTCTGCGCCAGCTGCCGACTGAGCAGCAATGGCCAAGCCACCGGCCTGCACCACGCCATCGACGGTCGCGTCGGTGGTCACGTTGGCGACCGTCACTGCCACGGCGGCACCGACCGATGGGCTGGTGCCACCTTCGCCGTCGGGATTGTCGTTCGTGCCGTCGGCCGTTGACCCATCGGCGACCGAGTCGGCGTCGGTGTTCGAGAGCGACTCGATCGTGAGGGTGCCGTCGACCGAAGCGGTAACGCCGGTAAGAACGTTGGAGCCGATGTCGGTGTTTGCAATGGTGACGGCGAGGGCGGCTGCGACCTTGATCGGCCCAGCCGAACTCTTGATCTCGGGGGTATCGGCCGAACCTTCGTCGGCAGGATCGGCGCCGTCTGGTGCGTTGTCCTCGGCCTGATCGGTTGCGAGTGCTCGAGCTGCTGCGACCTCTTTGTCGACACCGGTGTTGCCATCGGCATCGGCGCCGTCGGCGTCAGGTGATCCTGGTTCACCATCGGCGGGTGCGCCCTTGGCTGACGCAGTGGCGCTGGAATCGGACTCGGACTGACCTGCGGCCCGCACGGTCGCATCGCCAGTCACATCGATGTTGCGAGCAATGGTGGCGGTCGCGTCGTGGTTTACAATGGTGAGCGCAAGCGCAACGCCAGCGGCAGCCTTGCCACCCAGCGAAGCGGCGGCACCCGATGCGGTGGTGGTCGTAGTTAGTGCAGGATCGGCCGGTAGAACTTCGACGGTGAGCGAGCCTTGGACGGTCACGGCGCCCGAGCCCGGAGCGATGGTCGCTGTGCGTTCGATACCCGAGACGGTGATCGCTACCGCAGGGACAATGGCCACACCAGCAGAGCTTGCGCCGGCTTCGGCGGTCGTGGTGACGCTGTGGCCCCCACTGGCTTCGATGACGACATCGCCCTCGGCGTCGAGCGCGCCAGCGACCTGGGCAATCGTCCGGTCGTTGACGATCGTGAGTGCTACCGAGAGGCCCACCCCGAATTCACCGCTGCCGCCTACGCCGTCGTGCGGCTTCGCCTCCGAGGTGGCGTCGGCGTCGGAATCGGCAGCGATACGGGTTGCACCGGAGATGGTCACCTCAGCGCCGTCCGCGATCTCGGCCGTAGCGGTGACGTTGGCGATATCGAGGGCCAGCGAAACCGCAATGGCTGCGCCGTCGCCCGAGGCACCCGACGTTGCCCGGGCAGCTGAGCCGTGGCTGTCGCCAGCTTCGACCATGCCGGTTTCGATCGTGACTGCCGGGGCCACGATGGTTCCTTCGACCGTGGCGGAGGTCGCGACGGTAGCCAGGTTGATGGCAACGGCGACACCGACCGATGGTTTGCCTGCTTCGACTTCGCTTCCGTCGGAGGCAGATCCGTCGGCGATCGCTTCGGTGTCGGTGTTACCCAGTGCGGTGACAGCGACGCTGTCGTCGGCGCCGGAGCCAATGGCTGTCACGGTTGCTGCAGCACCGATGGTTGCCGTAGTAATCGACTCGGCAATGTTGACTGCGATGGCGGCGGCGACCTTGATGGTGCCCTTCTGGTCCTTCGCATCGGGCGTATCGTCGGCATCCTTGCCAGCTTCGTCACCAGACTCGGGGGCGTTCGCTGCGGCGATTTCCTGGGCGACGTTTCGTTGTTCCTTGACCTGCTTGTCGACGCCTTCCTTTGGATCGGTGGGGTCGGGGTCGGCTGGTGTATTCGATGGAGCGCCTTCGGTGCCATCGGCTGGAGCGCCGACGGCGGAAGCGATGGCTTCGGCCTTCGAGTTTGACTGGCCCTTGGCCTCGACGGTGACATCGGTTGCGGTCACGTCACGGTCGATGGTTGCCCTGATCGATTGATCGACAAGGTTGAGTGCGAGTGAGATTCCGGCGGCGGCTGTGCCGGCTGCGGTTGCCGAGCCGGTGGCCTTGGTAATGGTCGTCGTCACATCGTCGGGTGGCCCGCGGCTTGCGACGGTGAGCGTGCCGCCAATCGTCAGCGCGTTGGTGCCTGCAGTGATCTGCGCAACGCGCTCGACTGAGGAGATTGCGATTGCGACTGCGGGTGCGAGGCCGACATCGCCCTTCGCTCCCGATTCGGCGGTGGTGGTGACCATGTGGCCGCCAGTGGTGACCACCCGGACGTCGCCGCCCGAAGCAAAGTCGGTGGTGGCATCGGCGATCTCGGCTACGGCCCGGTCGGTGATGATATTCAACGCCACGGACAGACCCACGCCGACCGACGCATCGGGGCCAGCGACCTTGTTGGGTTCGGCGGTTGCCTCTGATTCGGCCAGAGAGCGTGCTTGCACCGAGGTCGCACCGCCGTCGTTGACCGTGACGGTTGCATCGGTGTCGACTGCGGCTCGGCTGGTGAGGTTGACGATGTTGAGGCCGAGGGAGACCGCGACGGAGACCCCAGCGCCCGCTGCGCCGGACGTTGCTTTGGCCGCGAACGAATGCGTGCCCGAGTCGGCCATACCTGCGTCGATGGTTAGCGCTGCGGCCGTGATCGTGCCAGTCACGAGTGCCGTGGTATCGATGGTTGCGAAGTTGACGGCAACGGCAGCTCCGACTGCCGGACCGCTTTCGGCGGATCCACTTCCATGGCAATAAGCATAGGCAAGAATTCTCTTCTTTGTTTCGGCTGCTGTAATATTTTCTTCTGTAATTTCCTTAAACATTAGTGATAAAAGAAATAATTATCAATGAGTTAACACCGCTTTTTATAGTTGATTAATATCTATTTCCATTGCCCTTTTATAACATTGGCTTGCTTTCTCTGTCTTTTTTTGGCGCGCATAAATATCCCCTAAACGATAGTAATGCTGAGCAAATCTTGGTTGGATCTCAATTAATTCAAGGTAAGTTGATTCTGCTTCTGTAACTTGATTTCCACCTAAAAAAGCTTCTCCTAATTGGGTTAATAGATTGAGATTGTCGGGTTGCTCAATTAGGGCTTGTTGATAAATATCGATCGCTTCTTGCCAACGATTTTGCTCCATCATAATTGCTCCTAAGTTAAGGAGAGCTTCTTCTAAGTTCGGGTCTAGTTCTAGTGCTTTTTGATAGTGAAGAACAGCTTCATTCTTGCGATCTTGAGCAGTGAGTTCACGAGCAAATTCACAGTAAAGTTCAATATTGTGAGGGTTGAGTTCTAGAAGCTGTTGATAGCTATCTAGATCATGAGGATTTTCGTTGAGGCGATCGCGATAATGTTGTTGCTGGATGGCATAATTCCATTTATCTTCAATTTCTGGTAGTGTTGGCTCACTATCTTGAGCTAAACGATAATTTTCTAAAGCCTCATTCCATTGCTCTTTGCGGGCATAACTTTCACCTAAGTAATAATGATTCCAGCCACAATCTGAGCTAGTGCATTCTGATCCGAGATAGTCTTCACTAAAGGTGATTGCTTTTTGGAGATGAATAATTGCCTGATTCCATTGTTGTAAATGAAAATAAGCTTTGCCCAAATTGTGATGAGTCCAAAATGAATTGGGTTTTAAGGCGATCGCTCTTTGGTAAGCAACAGTTGCTTGTTCCCAATTCTCTTGTTTAAAGAAAACATCTCCTAATTGATTTTGAATTTCTACTTTACTAGGTTGGGTTTGCCAAAAATTTGGGTCTAAAACAGTAACCTGATGGAAACAAGCCATGGCATCTGACCATTTCTCTAATTTCATTAAAGCAATACCTAGGTTATGGTGCGACCAAATAAAATCAGGTTTATTTGCTAATACTTTGTCGTAAGCAATTGTGGCTGCCGACCATCTTTCTAGATTGAGTAGGGTATCTCCTTGGTGGTGATATGCTTGCCATAAATTTGGTCTTAAGTTGAGGGCATTTTGATAGTTTTCTAGTGCTGGATGCCATTGACTACATTTTTTCTGTGCTTGGGCTAAATGGTAATAAAAATCAGCATTATCAGGATACTTGTCAATTGCATTTTGATAAACTTCTAAAACTTCAGTCCATCGCTGCTGTTGCGCTAATATTATTCCCAGTTGGTCGTAAATTTGACCCTGTTCAGAATCTTGTGCCAAGATTTGTCGATACAATGACTCGGCTTGAGTGTAGTCTTTTTGCTCGGCACAGTAATTTCCTTGTTCAATTAAATCTTGAATTGAATCTTGTTCTTGTGGCTCTTGATTCTCGGTTTGAGTAAGAAACGTAGTTGCTTGCTTTTCCTGAACATCATAAAGCCGCTTAAACTGTCTTTGAGCTGGATCTAAGTCAGCATCTTGTTGATCTTTTACTGAAAAATCTTCAAGTAAAAAAGTATCTTGGTTGGATTTAATGAAATTAGGATCGTAATCATCGGACTCTGGAATTGGTAGCTGTGGTTCTTGCTCTGAGCTATCCTGAGAATCATTGTCCTCTTCTTTCGGTAATTGAGGTTCGCTTTCTGAAATATCTTCAGAATAATTGAAATCTATGATTGGCAATTGAGGTTCGCTTTTTGAGATATCGTCAGTATAATCAGACTCTATCGTTGGTAATTGAGGCTCACTTTCTAGGCGATCGTGATAATCATCAGACTCTAATGGAGTTGCTTGTTCTAAAAGTTGAGCGGCGGATTGCAAGTCTGATTTGATCCGATTAGCTAGCGATCGATTGAGTTTATTTTGAAGCTCTGGTAGTTCTGGATCTAATTTTTGGGCAGTACTGTATGCTTGATGTGCTTTTTCCCAACTACTCAGTTGATCAAAAGTTTCGCCTAAATTGTAATAAGACCAAGCAAAATCTGGTTTGAGGTCAATCGCTTGTTGATAAGCTGTTGCTGCCTCTTGATATTGGTGTAGCGCGAAAAATGCATCTCCTGAATTGTGATAAGTCCAGCTAAAATCAGGATTGATCTCTTGTGCTTGTTGGTAGAGGTTGAGAGCTTGATGATACCGTTGTTGTTTTAAATAAATATCTCCTAATTTATGGCAAGCGAGATTGTGATTAGGGTTGAGTTGAATTATCTTTTGATAACATTCTTGAGCTGATTGCCATTGTTGTTGATCGACTAATAATTCCCCTAGAAGATCGTATAAATCTAGATTTTGGTCGCTTTGCTGAACTTGTTCAATTGCTTGACGGTATACAGCGATCGCTTGTGAAAATTGTTGTTGTTGGGTGAAGATTTTCCCAAGTTCATAATAACTGGGAGCATAGTCTGGTTTTAACTTAATTGCTTGACTAAAACAGTTTGCTGCTTGTTCTGGTTGATCTTGTGATAAAAGATTTTGTCCTAATTGACAATGCTCTTGTGCGGTTGCTTGCTCTGGTTCTAAGCAAAAAGCTTTAAACCAATATTGACAAGCCTCTGTTAGCTTATTGAGTTGTTCGTAAACCCTGCCTAAATTACGATATACTCCTGCAAAATTTGGTTCAAGAGCGATCGCTTGAAGATAGGCATCAATTGCTAGATCCCATTGTTGTTGTTGGGCATAGGTACTCCCTAAATTAGCGTATTCTTCGGCAGAATTTATTGCTGGTGCTAATGACTCTAGAACCGATGATTCTGAAGCTAATGATTCCGAAGCTGATGATTTTGCAACTAATTCACCTATTTCCTCAGATTCACTAGCAGGAAGACTGAAATTTACCAGAGTTGCTTCTTGTGTTTCTTCTTGACTTGCTGCTAAAGCTCGAATTGGCTGCTCCTGATTATGACTAGGTTGACGGAGAGATTCCATGGCTTGGCGATAGTAAACTGCTGCTTGTTGCCATTCTCCCTCTTGCTCCATAATCTCTGCTAATCGACAATAGGCATCTGAAAAATAAGGGTCTAGAGCGATCGCAAAGCCAAAACACTGAATTGCAGCAGCAAGCTGACCTCTTTGGAGAATTTGTTCGCCAATATAGAAGTGGGTTTCTGGGCTGGATTGATTTGGCTCTAAGCATAAAGCCTGATAGGTATATTCAATAGCTTCTTCCTGTCTCCCGAGCTGATGCAAAACTTTGGCTATGTTGCGATATGCACCTGCAAATTTTGAATCTAATCTAATTGCTTTTTCATAGGCAATAATCGATTGTTCCCATTGCTGCTGCTGGGCATAGATTGCTCCTAAATTGGCATAAACCTCTACATAATCATTTTTAATGATTAATGCTTGTGAATATGATTCAATTGCTTTAGATAGCTGACCCGTTTTTTGGAGGACATTTCCTTTGATTTTGTAGCTAGCTGCAAGATGAGGGTTGTTAGCAATTATTTCTTCACAAATTGCTAGTGCTGCCTGGTAGGAACCATTATTGAAGTGAAAAACTGCTTTTTGTAGTTTAATACCTGCTAAGTTTTCTGCCGCTGTAATGTTTGGAGGTGGTGTTCTTGTCCATTGAGAAGGAGCTACAAAGTTAGGATTTTTATTGAGAATAAGATCTAAGTTTGGAGCAGAGTTTCTGGCAAAAGAAATAATCTCTCCCTTGTCTGATAGCTGCATTGAAGAGTTGCGAGGAATTGCTGAAATACGAGCAGAATTGTCAGCATTTTTCTTGCTTGTATTAATATCATTGAATTTAATATATTCTTCAACTGCCTGCGCTAAATTATTTTTATTGTTAGCAGAGAGGCTAATTTCATCTGTGGTATCTAATTTTAAATCAATAGATAGTTCGCTGAAATTTGTTTTTTGATTGTTGGTATCTGATCTATTTAATTCAGACATGTTGATATGCTTTAGATGATTATTAGCCAGGACGGTTGATATTTTATAAAAGATAGTAAATTATAAATATTTTGATATCTTTTTGGAATTTTATTTATTTAATGTTTACTGAAAAAAATATAGTAATACTTAATAGACTGAATACATATTTTGGAAGTTAATCTGTTTTGATTAACCTGATTGTTGTGGTTATAGCTGTAAAAAAATAATTGTTGTGCTTAAGGGTAGTTATCTGCGATATGTACTAGGTCAAAGTAATGCCAGATTTTTATTTATATAAGCCACTTGTGAAAACTTAATATTGTACATAATCTTGATAATCTCGACCTCAGACTTACTTTAGTATGCCCAATTTGAGGTCTTTACAACGCATTTGCATTGGCAACTTTATGGTTTGGTGCTATTCTTGACGCAAATTCTGGTTAAGTATTTGAGATATATGTGTATATCTGTGGTTAGTTTTGGTCTTAGACATAGATCAAGGGTCAAGCTAAAACATAGATATTCTGAGATTTAGTGCCCCTCTTTATCATTGGTGTTTTTATTTTTTAACTGTCATTGACTGTTTGCCTGAAGAGCTATTTATGCTCAGTTAACGTAGTTTACTTTTTTATTTTTAAGTCTCTTTGTTAGTTTGATTTAATGCTTTGTAGCGGCTTATTTTAGTGGTTAATTCGTGTATATGTTAGGTTCTTCAAAACAATTGACTAATCAAGAATTTGAACAATCAGAATTCGAGCAACTGAAGTTGTTTTCCTCTAACCAAAGAAAATTAAAGCCTGGTTCAATTGTTGCTGGCTACTATGAGATTATCCGGTCACTTGATATTGAGAAATCCATTGTTACTTACTTAGTTCGCGATCGACGCGATCGCGAAGAATCTTGTTATGTTTTGGAGTTAGTTACTTACTCTTCTAAGTTAATTAATCAAGAGCGATGCCAAGGAAAAGTTAAGTGGTTAAAAAGATTAAGCACACATGTGCAGATTCCTAAGCTCTACGATCATGTAGTTGAGTCCAATCAATGCTATTTTGTTTACGAATATGTTGAAGGAGAGACTTTAGCCGCACTTTTCCACAACAGAAATTTTAACGAAGCAGAGATAGTTGGCTTATTACAAGATTTAGCCAGGATTTATGACTTTTTAATTAAGGGGAATATTCTTGATTACAATATTCTTCCTCACAATATTTTGAGAAGTAAGGCGAATAATAGGTATATTCTTAGTAATTTCAAGGGTCTTTTTAAAGTTAAAAGAAGTGCTTCTCCTCTGACGGTTAAACAGCAAAAATTACTTTGGCATCATCATCTTAAGCTTTGTGGCAAACTGCTGATTCAGTTTTTAATTGGCAACTATTCTAATCCCCAAAGTCGAAGCCAGAATATTGCTGCTGATTGGAAAACCAGAGTGAATTTAAGTCCCCATGTGCAAAGTATTTTGAGCAAAATAATTTCTGCTCAAGAGTGCGATCGCTTTAATTCTCTGCAAGAAATTATGGCTGAATGTCAGCCACTACTGAAAATTCAGCAAGTTATTGGCGACAAATATCGTTTAATTCGTTATTTAGGCGACCATAATGGGATCAAAACCTATATTGCTCGTAATCTGGACAATCAGCAATTAGAATCAGCTTTATGGATTGTCAAGCAAATGGCTATCTATGAAGATAATGTAGAAATTGTCTCGACGAAGATTGAAAAAGTAGCAGTAGAAGTTGATCGCGCTAATAAGTCTGAGATTCTGCCGAAGATGGAATTGATTAAAGAACTTGATGCTGAACAGCAAGAATTGTATTTAGTTAGAGGTTATTGTCAAGGAACTAGTTTAACCAAAAAACTATCGCAAAACCCCAATTTTTCACTAGCAGAAGTAGTCGAGTTACTGGCACAAAGTTTACAAAGCTTGGTTGCAATCCATGAACAAAATTTGATTCATCAGAATATTAAACCTACTAATTTAATTGTTTCTGCCAATGAAGATCCGATTTTATTTGTGGATCTAGGAATTCTCAATAATTTTCAACCAAGCAAAAATATGGTCAACAATGCTGATGGCTATAAGCCACCAGAACAGTTAATTGGTCGACCTACTCAAAGTAGTGATATTTACGCCTTGGGGATGGTAATTATTAAGGTATTGGAAGGATTATCTTGGTCGGATGGTTTATCTAGCTTTGCTACTGACAATTTAGTTTGGCAAAACAAGCTTAGTATGACTGCTTTTGACTGGTTAGTACCTATTCTTGAAAAAATGATTCATACTGATGTCGCGAATCGATATCAATTTAGCTTGGAAGTCTTGCAGGATGTTAAAAATAAAGGCTCTCGTCAGCAAGTAAATCTTTTTTTGCCCTCGGATGACTCGCCAAAATATCTTGATAACGTTTCTCCACGTTTTGTTTTTAGCGTAGCTAATTGGACAAAGAATATCTTAGCTGTTGTGGTGTTGTTGTTATGCAGTTTTGGTTGTTTTGAATTTTTGATGCCTACTTTGAGACCTCGATATTTGACTTATCAAGGTTACCAGCAATTATCTTCTACTCAGCCAGAGAAGGCATTGGCTAACTTTGAAAAAGCTTTGAATTTAAAACCTCAAAAAAATGAAGCTTTACTAGGTAAAGCTGAGGCTCTATCTAAATTGCGAAGATTTGCACCCGCTTTGTCCATATATCGAAACTTGTTGGTTGCTGATGGCAGTGATATTGATAGCTTAATTGGTCGAGGTGATCTGCATTTTGATGTTGGTAACTATGCTCAAGCACTAGGTGATTATAATCGTGTTCTCAAAAGTCAGCCTGATCATCTTCACGCTTTAGCTCGTAAAGGCAAAATTTTATATTCTTTGTCTCGATATCGGGAAGCTTTTACTGTTCAAGAAAAGGCTTTGGCTAATGATCTCAGCATGGACGTTAAACTACTAAGTGATTCAGCAGATACCGCTTTGGCTTTAGGCAAAAATCATCGAGCCTTAAATCAATTTACGAGAGTGGAAAATATTGCTCCGTTGAAGCCTTATCTTTGGCAAAATAAAGTGCTTGCGCTGCAACATCTTGAAAGATTTGAAGATGCGATCGCAACCTCTTATGATGTTTTGGAAAGTTATGAGCATGCTTTAAAACAAGAGCCTGAAAATTTGCGGTTGCGATTAGGGCAAGGTGAATTTTTTCAGCAACTAGAGCGTGATCGTATGGCAAGCAAAGCTTATGAAGCTGCGATCGCTATTAATCCTAACTCTGACCAAGCTTGGTTGGGTTTAAGCAAAGTGTTCCTTGGTAATCAAAAATATGCTGAAGCTTTACACGCAGTCGAAAGAGCGATTGTTTTGAATGGAGAATCTTTTCAAGCTTGGCACACTAAAGGCGTGATTCTACAGCAAAATCAAGAAGATTTAGAAAAAGCTTTGGTTGCTTATAATCAAGCTATTAGCCTTAATAAATATTTCTTCCCTGCTTGGCGCGATCGTAGTTTTGCTTTTATTGCTCAGAAAGATTATGCGCAAGCTGTGCAGTCTTTGAAAAAAGCAGTAAAAATTGCCCCTCACGACCTTGGCAGTTGGTTAAAAC
This sequence comes from uncultured Xenococcaceae cyanobacterium, assembly GCA_937996665.1. GTDB lineage: Bacteria > Cyanobacteriota > Cyanobacteriia > Cyanobacteriales > Xenococcaceae > Hyella. The sequence continues at coordinate 13,465 of CALKUU010000246.1, forward strand.
TGAGTGTTGCTTTTCAAAAAGTACCTAACCTAGATGGTTCTCTCAATGCTTTAGACCGAGTAATTGCACTGCAACCTCGCAATAGTGAACATTGGTTGAAAAAGGGTTCTTTAGTCGAGCTACAAAAAAAATATACTCAAGCTTGTAATATCTATCTTCAAGCTATGGAGGTTGCTCCTGATTTTAAAATTACTGGGGCAATCAATAGACTAGGTTGTGATGCTAAGAATTAAGTTGAGACTCAATATTGGTTAACGCTTAATTAATGTTGTTGCTCATTCGTATTTGCCAGTCTGCATTTTCAGCTATGACTTTGGTGTTTGCTATAGATGGATAATTCTTAGTGGTTAAAAAATAAGCTGATTTTTGGTTAGCTAAAATTGTCTTTAAATCAATTTCTGCAATTGGTACGACTAGATGATTGCTGTAAAAATCTAAGGATGGTCGGTAATAAGGATAAGAGCTATAAATAGTTAGATTTTGAGGGGGAACGGCTTGGCCAATTAATTGGGCAATTGGTTTAACTTGCTCTGCTTCTGACAATTCCCAAATACTATGGTGAGAATTAAAGAAAATCAGGAGAGTTAAATATAGACCTCCCAATAAACAGGGAATAAAATAGTTGGCTTGCCCGCGAAGTAGAATTGTCGTCAGCGTAAAAGTTAGAGCCAAGCATAAAGCGATTAGGATTAGAGCTAGATCTTGAGGTTGGTGCCACCAGCACAAATAGACAAAACCGAGCCAGAATATGATGGCAAGTATGGCAAAACTAGTTTGATAAGGTGGATATTTTGCTATCAGTTTGCGTCTGCTTAACTGAGATAACTTTGCCCCAGTTAGTAGAGCTATCGAGGGATAAACAGGAATTAGATACCAAGGTAATTTAGTACTCATCAGCGAAATTGCGCTGAAATAAATTCCCAACCAAATAATTGTTAATTTTGCCCAAGCTGTTTTTTTCTGCTTAATTGCTAAAATGAGTCCTCCTGGCAGAAAAATTAACCAGGGTAAACCATATTTAAGTAACTCTAAAAGATAGAACCACAGAGGTTGAGAGTTACTCTCAACGGATTGAGTAATTCGGCTAAATGCTTGTGTACCGAGGTTATAGCGTAAAAATGTTGAACCATAATGATGGTATTGTAATCCGAACCAAATTGGAACAAAGCTTAGCCCGATCGCTATCCAAATCAGATTTCTTGGTGAGCGAAGGGTAGAAAAATAAGATCTTTCAGCTAATGCATAGCTTCCCAAAACTAATCCTAATAATAAAGCGATCGCAATCCCTTTACTTAGACAAATTCCTGCAAAACTGAAACCAATCAAAAATGAAAATAACTGCTGATGAGATGGAGGTGATGCTTGATTAGGTAGTTTAGGTTTTGTTTTTAGTTTGAGTAAACACCAAATACTTAGACAAAACCAAAAGGTAATAGTCCCATCTAGCATTGCTAAGCGGTTATGACGGGCGACTGGAATCAGTGTTAAATAGACTGCTGCTGAGAAATAGGCTGCTCTTCTGGCTATAAAAACTTCTTGCGCAATTAAAAATAGTAATGGTACACACAAGGCTCCAAATAAGGCAGGAATGAGACGAGTACTCCAGTCACTGACACCAAAGTATTGATAGCTAAGGGCGATTAAATTATGAACTAGTGGCGGCTTATTCCAGTAAGGATTACCATCAAGGTTTTGGGGATACAACCATACTAGGTCGGAGGGTTTAGCTCGATAAATTTCCCTGGCAATTGTGGCAACAATACTTTCATCCCAGTCCCGTAGTGGCAGCTCTCCCAACTTAAATGTGTATAAAAAAATAGCTGCTAGCAACAATAACAACAGCCCCAAGTGTTTTTTCATGGTTTATGTTTTTAGTATTGCCAACAACCTAGATTGTAAGAATAAGAGTATTGATTAAAATTGAGTTTGTAAATAAAGGACAGTCAATTGATAATCAAATAGGATCTTTAAAATTCACTATTGTTATAACCACCACCAACTGCGTTAGGATCGACATCTCGTTTAGAACCTAACAAATCTAAGCGATCTACCCGAATTACGGGACGAGAACGTTCTTGACCTGTATTGCGATCTGTCCAGGTTTCAATTTTGAGAGAGCCTTGAATTCCGATTAAACTTCCTTTGGTCACATAATTACCCGCAACATCAGCGGTTTTGCCCCAGATTTCAAGGTTAAACCAATCGGGTTGACTATCTCGACTACGACGATTGACTGCTAAAGGAAGTTTGCAAACTTGGCTTCCGGAGGGAAAATATTTAACATCTGGATTTGCTCCAGCCCGACCAACTAAATTAACTATATTAAGACTAGTCATCTTTCTGAATACGAATAATTTTTTGTTTATTTACTTTTTAACAAGTTGCTTATAAACAAAGTGGTTATAAGCAACTTGTTTTTCTAAAAGTAGCAGATCGTTTCTGGCTGCGAGCTGATTAAACTTGAAATCTTAAGAGTTTTGTTGTTTCTTAGGTCAAAGCAGTCTATTTAGCTCAACAGAAGAATAGATAAGATTTATGATCTAGCGATCGCGCTTTAAGTATGCGCTTTATCCTAATTTATCCTTTGCTAACTAGTTTAATTGCCAATTGATGAAACATAATATCGACAAACTCCCCAGTTTTAGCTGAAGTTACATAATCTGCCAGCACTTGCTCATGATTCTGGAAATTAAATGATTCGGTTAATTTATTTAATTTGTTCTGGACGATTAAATCAGATTTATTTAAAGCTACGACAACATAACTTTGGGGATTCACTTTCAAAAAAGATTGAATATGCTGATTAATATCTTTAAGAGTTTCTACTCTTGTAAGATCGCCGACAATAATTGCGCCTGCTGCACCTTCAAGGTATGTTGTCGAAATCGCTTGCTCTTTGGTTTTCCCTTCGATATCCCAAATTACAAATGTTACTTCCTTGTCTAACTCCTTGATAGTTACAGGCTTACGGGAAATTTTAACTCCAATTGTTGTTAAATAAGTATCACTAAACTTGTTTTCTACAAACCGCCTAATTAAACTAGTTTTGCCTACATTGAAGTTACCTATTAAGCAAATTTTTTGAAGTAGAGATGACATTAACTTAGTTACTATTTATACCAAACAATTCAAAACGAATGCAGCGCTTTAATGTTGCAGATTGACTTTCAATGATATCAGGAGGAGGCTGAATAGTGGCAATAACTTTGAGCCGATCAGGTTTTATTCCTCGATTAATTAAATTTTGGTAGATATTGTCAGCTCTATTTTTTCCTAATTTGAGGTTGGCATTTTTGGAGCCAACATTATCACTGTGGCTAATAATTTTGAGTTTTAACCAAGGATATTTGTTTAAAACAATTAAGACGTCATCTAATTTCGCTAGTTCTTGTGGTGATGAAACATCATTTGCCCCTGCTGGAAAATAAATTCGCGTGTCAATTTTTGGTAGCTGATTATTAATGACGAAAATAACATTCTCTACTCCAGGTATTGCTCTGAATGTCTTGATCAATTTTTTTTGCCTGGTTGTATCGATAAATAAACCCTTGATCGTAACGGTTTGATCGGTGTAGCTGGCATCTAAAATTGATTCAAAATTTTGATTAAGGCTATGTTGATTCAAAATTTCGACTGTTCGCTTGATTTCTTGTTCAGTTAAATTTGGGTCATGGGGAATATTGACGGTAACAATTTGATTGTCTAGTTCTAGCTGGGCTTCCTGCGCTATAGGAGTAGTGACTTGAGTTGCTAAATTTGCCAAATATTTAGTGGGGACTCGACCTTGCAGCAATAATTGTTTCTTTTTAATTTTGGGTGTTAGTCGGTAGACAGATAATTCTGGATTGGCATCTAATTGAATCGCTACATTGTTTTCAATATTTGTTCGAACAGAATGTTGATAACTCAAGATACCCCAAGGTACCAGAATAGTTAGCAATAAAATTCCGATTAACCAGTAGAGAGTTTTGGGAGATTTTGAAGATTTTGCTTGGCTGTTATCTGTTTGTAATTCTTCTAGAATTTTTTTGAGAGATACATTGAGATTAGTTTCTTGTTCACCTTGATATTGTTTAATCTCATTTCCATATTTGTGGTTAATGTTGGTCAAAACCTTACGAATCCGATCTCGAAAACGTCGATCGGATTCGCCGTTAACAACGACGGCTAAGTAACAGTAGCCAGAAGTTTCGAACATAATTTGAAAATTGCCATAGTCAATCTCATCTAATTCCGAATTGGAAACTATACAATCATTGGCGAAGCTGCGAATTGCGGTGAGCATTCCTGCTAATAGATCTGATTCTAGACGCGATTCTTGTTGTGGTTGTAACTCAGCAATTACTAGTCCAGATTTATTTTGGATTAAAAAGACTGCTTGTACTCGATACGCTAAAGATTCTTGGAGAATTAATTCTGCTTCAGAAACTCCTTGAATTTTTGCTTGAATTTTACGTTGAATTCCTTTAGGACTGAGGGCGTTATCTACTCGCTCATTAATTGATTCGACAACCTCAGCCATATACTTAGCAATAGTACTGCCGATAACTGGATAGAGTGCATCTACCATGGCTTCAGGTTCTTTTTCAATTTGATTTTTAATCGCTTTACCCATCTCTGAACCTAGGGCTTCAGGAATTGCGTCCTCGTCTAGTCTAATTTGCTCAGTAATTGATAGAGCTAGCTCTGGAGCGATCGCTTGCCCAATAGATTTGGGTTCTTGCTGGATTTCTTTCTGGATAGCTTTTGGTAAAAGTGAAGCGATCGCTTCAGCCATTTTTTGCTGGTCTTCAATTGATCTTTGTTGAATAACTTGATCGATGATGGGGACTAAATTTTTAAGAATATGTTCGTGAGAACCATTGGTCTGTGTCTGAGAAAGTTCTACGACCAAAGGGAGTAAAGTATTTATTGAATTAGCTAAATCGTTTATTTGGCGCTCTTTCTGAACAAGCCAATGGGGCGAAACCTGATGAATAGATTCTAATGCTTGATTGGGTTGTTCTATGTTGAGAAGAGAGATAGAATCATCCAATTGTGGATTTACATCTTGTTTGATGATGCTATCGATATAATTGTGATTGTAGAGATCATCCGAATATTCTAGGCTTTTAGGCGTTGAGTTTTTTGACTTTAAAGTTTCTGAGTTGGTTTTCTCTGATTTTAGAGTGATTGGTGATGTTGATTGCTTGTTTGCAAGGATTCTATCTTCATCGGAATCTGTTGATGATGATTGTGTGATTCCGTGATTGTCTATTGTTAGATTTACTAGGCTGCTACTGTTTGAATCTGGGCTGCTTAACTTGATTTTTTTTAATTCAAGCTTTTTTAGTAATGGGGATTGTGGTTCTAGATCGGTTGAAGAAAAATTCTGATCGGCAGCAGATTGTGTTGAGTTTAGTTGTTTTGTTGAGGTTGGGATCGCTGGTGAAGACTCGAAAGCTTTTTGCTGATTCATCTCAACTATGTCAAGCTCGTCGATCAGACCGTATAAATTGGCCAATATTTCCTGATTATTCTTTGAATTTTCGGATTCAGAGTCTTCATTCTGCTCACAAGTTTCTTGTTGCAGATTGTTACTGTCATCGATATTTTGAGAATTGGAATCTTGATTAATCTTGTTAACGTTAGTCTCTGAAGATGATCGCGTTTCTTGCTTTGGATTTTCTCCTTCCAAATTAGATTGTGAGTTCATGCTTCGCTAATTGAGTTTAATATCGATTCAATAATTGCCCTTGTTGCTTATTCTACAACGTTTTTTTATTAATATCTGTAGCTTGATAATTAAAAATTACTTGGTGTAACCGACTCGTTGCACTCTAAAAATTTCAACCACCGCTGAATATCTTGATTGACTAAATTAGGAATTTCCCAGGGAAATAAATGGGCTGTATTTGGGTAGCAAATATAGTTACTTTGCTCTAAGTGTTGGGCTGTTTCTGCACTTGCTTGGGCTGTGATATGACGATCATATTGTCCGGCTAACACCAAACAAGGAACCTTGATTGTGGCTAGATCTTCTAGTCGATTATATCTTTTGCGAAGAGCATTATTTAAAGCTCGATGTGCTGCCATTGAGGTTTGAAAAAAAGCTTTGACACCTTGTTTGCCTAAGTACTGGTAAGCCTCAGAAGTTTGTTGATAAATGAGGTGTTGAAACAGCGATCGCTTGCCAAAAACATTGATATTCCATTGCCAGCCAGGACGAATATAATTAACAATCCCTGCAATACCAGTACAGATAAGTTCTGAGAAAGATGTTGAGGGGTGGTTACTAACTGGTCTAGCAGCAGAAGCGACTAAAATAACTCCTCTAATTGTCTCAGGCATACTCATAGTTAACTCCAAACCTAAGATTCCTCCCAAAGACCATCCTAAGATGAGACATTCTTTAATTTGATGTTGCTCTAAGACCTTTTTGAGGTCTGAGATATGTTCTGTCATCTGAAACTGTTTTTTGGCTTTGGTCTGACCATAACCTCGCAGGTCTGGGGTAATCGTCTGATACCTTTGACACAAAACATTGGTAAAAACAGACATTGTTTGACTAGAACCAGGATGACCGTGCAAGCAGAGAATAGGATATCCACTGCCCTTGATTTCGACATTAAGATTCATATTTTTGAGTGGCAAATTAGCTTAAAAATCTGAACAAAACTGAGTTTGATTACGTCCCCAACTTATCAGCCTGAAGTTATTGACATTTAACTCTATTGATTGCATATTGAACCTAATTTTCTAGAGTTTAATGTTATTATCGTGGACTCAAAATTATCAGTAAACAACAAAATTCCTAGAGCCTAAATTCTGTTAATTTCTCTAAATGCTAACTTTTGATTAGTCACAATTGTTTTTTTGGACTTTAAAATTGAGATCTATGCATCGTAAATTCAAGTTACTTGGTCTGACCTTCCCGATCACTTTTGCTTCAGTAATTTTCTCTTGTCTTCAGTCGGCGATCGCTTTAGAAGTAAATATCTCCCCGACTAATCCTCAATTAGGAGATACTATTTCTGTTTTTGTAACCACTGATGATCCCAAAGAAGTTCCTACTGTTAAATTAGGCAAGCAAAATTATCCTGTCTTTGCTCTTAAAAATGGTTATCGTGCTTTAATTCCAACTTCTCCCCTGGATCAATCAGGAAAATTAACCCTGAGAGTAACAGGAGATGATAATACCAAAAATTTAGGAGTGTGGTTGAAAGGAAGATCTTTTCCTACTCAAAAAATTAGATTGTCTGGTAAAGCTAGTCGCCCTGCCACTCAAACAGAGCTAAATCAGGTAGCCAATCTTAAGAAATTAGTAACTCCTTTCAAGTATTGGGATGGTTCTTTTTTGCGTCCTAACCCTAATCGAGTTTCTACTACCTATGGAGTCCGCCGTTATTATAATGGCGTTTTTGCTCAAAATTATTACCATCGTGGTGTCGACTATGCAGGAGGTTATGGCTCACCTGTGATTGCTCCTGCTGCTGGCACAGTTAAATTAATCGGCAAAGAAGCTAATGGATTTCATGTTCATGGCAATTTGGTTGGTCTTGATCATGGTCAAGGTTTAGTCAGTATTTTTATGCACTTACAAGATATTAGAGTTAAGGAGGGTGAGGTACTAAAGCCTGGACAAATTGTTGGCACTATTGGCTCTACAGGTGCTTCTACTGGTCCACACTTGCACTGGGGTTTGTACTTGCACGGAGTAGCTGTCGATCCTGTTCCCTGGCGATTTCAATCTATAGAATAAGTAAGTATCAACCTTTGTTAGTTTGCTGAAAACTAATAAGTTACTTTTTTCTATCGCTTTCTAGGTAATGTAGCTGTTTCAATCTATAGAAATAGAGATTAAGATGGGTCGAGAAGCATTTTAATTTCACTCCTTTAAGAATACTATGAGTATTAAAAATATTGTTGATCAGGCACTACAAGACGGTTACTTAACTCCCAGTATGGAAGCTGAAGTTGGCAGAATTTGTGATGTCGCCGCAGAATTGTCTGTTGAGGAATACATGGCTTTAGATAAGCTGATGGGTTCTCTGCTAACTGGTGAAGTTGTTGCGGTTCCTCGGAAGCAATTTATTAATGTTATGGAAGAATTAGTGTTGAGTGAAGCGATTACCCGAGTTGCCGAAATCGAGCAAACAAGCGAGTCATCTTTGGATGTTGGTGATATTACCGCTTATGCTCTAAATCGTTTACCTCCCTTGTATGCAACAACAGAAGAAGGTGCGAATTATCAAAGACAAAGAGCTAGACAAGAGTTGAAAGAGCTAATTGATAAACAAGTAGATGAAGCGATCGCTCGTTATCTTGATCGACCCGAATTTTATCCAGAGAGACAAGCAATTCGCAAAAAAGACGATACCAATGTTGCTGGACAGCTTAGTAGTTTGCTCAAAGACTATGCTCCTAATTATGAGCAAAAAGGTTCTTCAGTTTAAGAAGGCATAGATCTATTTTCTCAACATCCGATTCTCAACATTCGATTCATCTTTATTGAGCTTAGCTATATCTGCTTGGTTGATAGTTTTGGGTGAGGTTTGAAAAATTAGTTAAATCAACTCAAATTAATATTTTTCTGACTTTAATTTCTGCGCATGGAACTTATTTCTGAATTTACTGGTCTTGTTTAATCAGGAAATGTAAACTTTGGAGCGGGGAAATTCATGAGTCAGTCTCTTCCTGTATCATGGTCAAGAGTTAAATTCGATAGTGCTTCTCAAAAAAGTACTAAAGAGAAATTAGTGTCTGTAGAACAACTCTCTAATTTTGATTTGATTGTGCGGTGTCAAGCCAGTAAAAAACCTGATCGTGTTGCTTTTACTGAGCTAATGAGTCGTTATCAGTCTCATGTCCATAGACTTTTTTATCATCTTGCTCCTGATTGGCAAGAAAGAGCTGACTTGTCTCAAGAAGTTTGGATTAGAGTTTTTAAAAATGTTCATCGTTTAAAAGAACCCAACAAATTTCGGGGTTGGTTAAGTCGGATTGTGACGAACCTTTTTTATGATGAGCTACGTAAACGTAAACGGGTTGCTAGACCAATTTCTTTAGATGCTCCTGTCCGTTTTAGTGATAGCGAGATGTCTTGGGAGCTACCTTCTGATTTGCCTAGTCCGACAGATAATTTAGCCACTCAAGAGTTTTATGGTCAATTGCAAGAAGCAATTTCTTCTCTTCCAGAAACTTTTCGTACTACAATAGTGTTGAGGGAAATTCAAGGTCTTCCTTACGAAGAGATTGCGGAAATTACGGGAGTATCTTTAGGGACTGTTAAGTCTCGAATTGCGAGGGCTAGACTTAAACTTCAATCAACATTGCAAAATTATCTTAAAGAAGAGTAGGCTAGATAGCGTATGTGAAGTCAGCCATTTTCACTATCTGCTAGTCGTTTTTGCTTTTCAATTCACTCAAAGGTAGAAAAACCATGAAACCCGAACCTAATAAGTTTAATAATCTTGATCCTGAATCTACTGAGTTGGATGAACTCGATCCAGAACTGGATTATTTTGTTATTTTGAGTGCTTATATTGACGGCGAAGCAAGTGTTGCTGAGTGTCAACAAGTGCAAACATGGCTAGATCAAGATCCAGAGATTAAAAAAGTTTATTGTCAATTGCTTAGTTTGCAGGGTGGCATGCAGAATTTGGCTATTCCCTCTCAGGATGTAGCTTCCGAATTAGATATTAGTCAGCAAGTTTTTGCTCGTCTTGATCGTTCTCGTAATTTGCGAAGAATGTTGTTGGGTACAGGTGCGATCGCTGCAACTTTGGTTGGGGTTGTAGTTAACCTTATTCCTAATCCATTTGTGCCTAACTTACGGTTGGCTGATAACAACAGTTTTGATTCTGATATTTCTCAACCTTTTGAAGTTGCAGTTAGTTTAAATGAGCCTACTGTAATTATTCCTAAGACAGCAATTTCTAATTTTGATCAATAAATTGGCTGCTGATTTTAAATTCATAATCATTTGATTACAAGTTTAATCCTTAACGTTTTTTCTAGTGTGTTGTTGTGTTTGACTACTCTAGTCTGATTAGTTGCTGCCCCTCCAACTATTGCTATTAATCGGCTGTCCCCCAAATTCTCTAATTTTGGGTTGCGTCATCAGATAACACCAGGCATTGCCAAGTAATCGATTTTTTGGGCTATAAACAGGTACAATCTGGCGATTGTAGTCGTTGAGAGCGATCGCTCTATCTACTTGATAATTCTCTAAGGCATCTAACCTCGATAGGATTGTGCTTTGAGCACTAAAAATAAATAAATAGCCTTGAATGTTGCGCTTTTCTGGAGTCATTGCTGGATAGCCAGGAGCTAAATGATATAGTTCTCCTTTTGTGTACGCCTCGATTTCTGCTATGGTATTTCCTTGGCAAAAGGCTAGATAATTAGACTCTCCTGGTTTGAGAGTGCCATAAACAAAGACTTGAATTGTCGAAGCTGTATAAGTCATTTTGTTTAAGTAAATAGGTAAGAGCGCAGTATGCAAATCGCAACTTGGAATGTCAATTCAATCAGAACTAGGCAGGAAATTGTTATTAATTGGTTAAACAATAATCCGGTAGATGTGCTGTGTTTGCAAGAAACTAAGGTTCGAGATGAACAATTTCCCCTAGCTCCTTTTCAAGAGATAGGCTACCATGTTTCGATTTCAGGGCAGAAAGCTTACAATGGCGTTGCTATCTTTAGTCGTCAGCCTTTACAAGATCTGAGTATGGGCTTTAGTCCAATTCTTGGCGAAGATTTAGTAGGAGACTATGACGAACAAAAAAGAGTTATTTCTGGGGTAGTTGATAATGTCAGAATTGTGAATCTCTACGTGCCCAATGGCTCTGCGATCGATAGCGATAAATATGTTTATAAATTAGGTTGGCTAGATTTGCTCAAGCAATATCTAGAGAAATTACAAGCTGAACAATCTCTAGAAATTTGTATCTGTGGTGACTTTAATATTGCTTTAGAAGATAAAGATATTCATAATCCTAAAGGTAAAGCCAAACATGTTATGTCTTCTCCTCCAGAGAGAGAAGCTCTAAGCCATATTTTGGATTTGGGTTTCCAGGATGTTTTCCGCAAATTTATTTCAGAAGAAGGTCACTATAGCTGGTGGGATTATCGATCTGGCGGTTTTGCTCGTAATCGAGGTTGGCGAATTGATCATCATTATTTCACCTCTAATTTATATCAACAGGCAACTAAGTGTTGGATTGATAGTGAACCTAGAAAATTAGAGAAACCGAGCGATCATGCGCCTGTAATCGTTGAATACTAAAGATATTGACCATTACTCTTGAAGTAAAAGATTATTAACAACCAATCCTTGTTTTATCTTTTTCACCATACAATTACAGGAAATTGTCTTAGTTATACAATCGCTCTTTTCTAGTTAGTTATGCTGAATTTTCACATTCAATCAGACAGTGATGTTTCGGCTTCTAAACAGCTTTTCGATCAAATTCAGTTTGCGATCGCTTCTGGTCAGTATGCAGCAGGTCATCGTTTGCCTAGCACTAGACAGTTAGCAATGATTACGGGTTTGCATCGGAATACAATTAGCAAGGTTTATCAAAATCTTGAAGAAACAGGCTTAGTTGAATCGGTTGCTGGTTCTGGGATTTATGTAAAAAATCAGGCTAAAGCTAATCTTCAGCAGGGAAATGAGCTAGTCGATCAACCTAACGTCCAAGTCAGAGCCGGGATTGATAGTCTTTTAGCCGCAGGTCTTACTTTGCAACAAATTCGTGATTTGTTTCAAGAAGAAATTGATTGGCGAATTCAGTGTAATCAGACCATTATTGTCACTGTTCCTCAGCTTAATTTGAACGAAGGTAAAGTGATGGAGCTAGAGTTAACTAAAGGATTAAACTTGGCGATCGATTTAGTTCCTCTCGAAGACTTGGATCAACTCTTAAGCAAGACTAACTTTGGCACAATTATTACCAATCGCTATTTTTTAAAAGAGGTACTAGATGTTGTTCCTCCCAATTCATTTCGCGTAATTCCCATCGATATTTATGACTACAGTAAAGAATTAGTCATTATTAAAAAGTTACCGCTTCAAGCTTGTTTGGGGATTGTGAGCCTAAGCGAAAGTATTTTAGAAATAGCTACTAGTATTGTCAGTAGTCAACGGGGTGATGAATTATTGGTTCTTACTGCTGCTCCTAGTAATGAGCTTAGGCTGTCGGCAGTAGTCAGAACTGCTCATACGATTATTGTTGGTCCTTCTAGTTTTGAGTTAGTGCAAGATGCGATCGCCAAGCTTAAGCATGACTTGATTCGGATTCCTGACATTATTTGTAGCGACAATTATGTGAATAGCAAGTCAATGAACTCTCTGCGCCAACAATTAAATTTAGGAAGCTAATAGAATGAAACTATTAGCTTTTTTTGAGATCTGGTTATTTACCAAACCCAGGAATGAAAGATCCTTTGAGTTTTTTATTGATCTTTTCCGCTACATCAGAATAGCGCAACTCACCACAAAGGATTTTGCCGATTGTTTGCCCTGCAGTAGGTCTTTTGACTCCGATTTTATAGGCAATTTTGGGAAATTTATAGAACATGCCTGCTACATTATTGGCTTTTGATAAATCAGAACCCCATTCTTTGTTAATGGTTTCGCTGTAGTTGCTCAATGCTGCATTATTTCCTGCCAAAGCCTGATTAACTGCTTCTGCTGCTTTAACTCCCGTAAAGATAGCTGGACGAATTCCCTCTCCAATCAGCGGATCTACTATGCCAGAAGCTTCGCCTGCAATTAGGGCTTTTTCTGTATGTAAAGCACGATCTTCATCCCAAATATTCATCGGATATTCTTGGTAGTCGATTTTGCTTAAATCTAAATTAAGCGATTGGGCAAATTTGGTAAGTTGTTTTTTGAGATCAGCAACTTTTCCTTTGGCATCTCTGACATAAGCGCCACTAAAAGAAAAACCATCAGATTTAGGAAACGCCCACATAAATCCATTTTTAAGAGAACCAAAATCAAAATAGGCTAAATTCTGCAAGTTTTCAGCTACGTCTGTGCTAATTTCTAGGGTCGCAGCGGGGACTTGTTTAGCTGCTTTAATTCCTAACCAAGAAGCTGTTTTTCCTTTAACTCCGTCTGCACCAATTAGATAAGAAGCTTCTAATTCTCCTTGGCTAGTCTGTACTTTCCAGGTTTGTCCTTCTAATTTAATTGCTGAAACTTCGGTATTTGGTTTAAATTCAGCACCCAAAGCTGTTGCTTGTTCAATTAAAAAGTTGTCAAACTGATCACGACGAACCATCCACATAGGTGGAACATCTACTAAGTCGATGGTAACGGAATCGCCTAGTTTCCAAGTATATTGAACGCGAGAAACCGTATTTTTGATCACTGGGGTAAAATCACAATCAAACCAATTGGCGATCGCAGGAGAAACACCTCCTCCACAAGGCTTGCTCCGAGGAAAAGTAGCTTGATCAACTACTAACACTGATTTGCCTTGTTTTGCTAAATGGTAAGCTGCTGTAGAGCCTGCTGGTCCAGCACCAATAACTAAGCAATCATACATATTTTATTCCTAAAGTTTCTGAAGAATTTTTTATTACTCTTTATTTTTAACAAACTAAAAAAAAATTTGAAGAAAGAGAATAAAGATACTAGTGCAGTTAAAATTTTTGATTGGGATTGATAATGCAGTAATATCGACTAGTTTTGATTCTCAAAGTTAACTGATAGGTTGGTGCGATCGCTTACTGGAATATTTCTCCGTCGCTTGTTGACAAGCTATTTTAGTAACTAAATTTTGATAATATTTAAAATCTAATTGGCATAATGCAATTTGTTTGCTATTATCTATAACTGTGCTGGTGTAGCTCAGTTGGTAGAGCTGCTGATTTGTAATCAGCCGGTCGCAGGTTCAAGTCCTGTCACCAGCTTTCAAAAGAATAACTCCTTAAAAGAACTATAGATCTTACTCAGATTTTATTCTTGATTTAGTTTGATTAAATATCCGCAACTGTGTTCTCCTCGATTGATCCACTGAGTTCTTTCGACTGAACAATCTGGCAAAATCGCTGCAAACATTTCAAGTTCGTGTCCACAGACACTGGGATACGATTCTGCAACTTCAGAAATTGCACAGTTATATTCTGTGAAAATAAATTCTTGGCTTTTGGGTGAGGATTTAGATTTACGTTGATGTAGTTCCGCCATGTATCCCTCTTCTTTACGAAGCTGAACTAACTTAAGGACTCGTTCTGCAAGAGTTCCTGTTCCCAAGCGATCGCGGTAAGAAGTTGCTTTTTTTTGCCATTGTTTGGCTAAAACCTTACTAACTCTTTCTTGTCCATCAGTTTCTGCCAGCACATCTAAAAAAGAAACGGCAAATTCTCCATAACGATGAGGAAATAGAGATCTTCCTTCTTCGCTCAACTCATAAAGATGTTGTGGTCTGCCCATGCCTTGTTGCACATTCTGGTGTTCAACTAATCCATCTCTTTCGAGTTCACTCAAGTGACGACGAATAGCTTGGCTACTAATTTTCAAAGATTTAGCTAATTGGGCAGCACTAGATTGTCCTGATCTTAGTAATTCTTGAAGAATATTTTTTTTAGTAGACGGGAACCCAGTGGCAATCATCGTCTTTTTTAAGTAAGGGGTTTGCTAATTACAGAGTCAAGTTTATCAACAAAATAACTGACAACTTTGACAACATATTTGTTGTTAATGTAACCTAAAATAGACTTAAACAACAAATTTATTGTTTTAAAACAGTAAATTGCCGTGATTTGTCCTAAAGTATTTTAGTAGCTTGTTTTATCGGCTTCTAGCTGAAGTAATTCGGAAGTTTTTCACACTAGTTTTGTAATCGTTCTTATCTCTTTAAGAGTAGTCAGAGAATTTATCCTATGAGTAGCATCAAAAATTTAGTCAATCAACCCTATAAATACGGTTTTGTTACTGATATCGAAACGGATCAGATTCCTCGTGGACTTAATGAAGATGTAATTCGTTTAATTTCCTCTAAGAAAAACGAACCAGCTTTTATGTTGGACTTTCGCCTCAAAGCTTACCGACAATGGTTAAAAATGACTGAGCCTAGTTGGGCGCATGTTGGTTATCCTGCGATCGACTATCAAGACATTGTTTACTATTCTGCACCCAAAGCTAAGAAAGAAAAATTAGGTAGTCTCGACGATGTTGACCCTACCTTGCTCGAAACTTTTGACAAACTTGGCATTCCTTTATCAGAGCAAAAAAGACTAGGCAACGTTGCTGTAGATGCAATTTTTGATAGTGTCTCTGTTGCAAC
>CALKUU010000247.1 GCA_937996665.1 uncultured Xenococcaceae cyanobacterium
GGCATAAGTTTTTGCTGATCGCAACTGGATAGATTTTAGCAATAATTTCATAATCTTTTTAATAACGCGATCGCCATTTCTAGGGTGAGCATGGTTATCTTAGGGGAATACTGACGAATATATCTACATTTTTGCTATTGGTGGACATTACGAACAGTTCTGAGATTGTTTTTATCAAGCGATCGCTATCTAGTGACTTAGCTAATTAGATTTCCCATAGTACTTTTGTCGGAGGGGGGAATAATTAACTAGACAAACATTTTTTGTAATAGTCCTTTTTTAAATTCTTCTAGCTTCTCAATTTGTAACGCTACAGCTTCGATTTTTTTATCAATTGAAGTTAGGAAATTAGCAATTTTTTCTTGTTCTTCATTTACAGGAAATGGAACTTGTATAGTAAAAAAGTCCTTTTCTCCTATATTCAAAAGTCCATCCATTCTCGCTGAAGATGAAATCATTTTTCTAAGTTGTCTATCTAAATAACCAGTCAAAAAATACTGAGCAAAAAAATATGGAGTGCCTTCTGTTAATCGAAATGTTCTATACACAAAAGGAATTAGTGCCTCATCTTTTTCTTCCATCATATAAATACAGCCAAAGGGGAAAGCTTTTGATGCACCACGATTATAGGCAAATTCATACTTTTTAATTAGAGTATATTTCTTTAGGCTAGAACCTGCAATTACTTGATTAAATCTTTCTTTTTGATCTACAAAACCAGAACCAGAAGAAATTGACATAACTATTGTCTCCTCAGACTCTAGTTGTCTTTTTATTGGTTTAGAAATAGTTCTTAATTTCTTATATTCCCAATCAGGAAAAGGTTTCCCGTCGTCTTGTTTGAAGCGGATTTGTTGGGAGAATATCTTTTGCATGACTCCCTTTTTATAGGTTTCTAAGAGTTCATGTTTGCGACGGAGTTGGGTAATGCGTAAGGCGATCGCACCTAAAAAACTAGCAATTTTATTCTGTTCTTTAATGTAAGGAATTTTAAGAGGAAATTTTTTGATACTTCCCAGATTCAATCCTGCTTTTGCTCCCGAATCATTTAACCTGTTTAAACGCTTATTAGAGTCATAATTGGATAATTTGAATGCCAAAAACAAAGAATCAACTTTGTCAGAATTAGGACGAACTAATGCAACGTGTTGATTTACGTAAGCTTTACCTAGATTATTGGGAACTATTCCAATCTTTCCTAGTTCTGCTGTAATAGAGATTAAAATATCTCCAGATGTTAAAGCTGTTCTTTTTCCTTCTGAATTATTAGAAGGCAGTGAGACATATTTAAGATCGTCAAGTAATAGATCGATGTTATTACGATCTAAATTAGTCATTCGGATAAACTTTGCACCTTTTGCAGAATAATACTGCGCCCAGCCACGAGATCCACTTGTAATGATTGTGCTAATTTTCTCTATGCTGGTTCTTTCCCAATCGCCCTTAAACTCCGCAAACCTCAACTCAGGAACTAACCCCTTAACTTCCTTACTCATACTGGCGATCTAATCCCCAGCTCATCACAAAAACCCTTAATCGTCTCATCCATCTTCATCATCTCAACATCTAAAATCATTAACTCCTTCGCCACCGCCCCCAAGTCGATCGCTTCTTCTTCCTCAAAAGTATCCACATAACGAGGAATATTTAAATTAAAATCGTTCTCCTCAATTTCCCCTAACTCAGCTCGATAACTATATTTATCTTCTACCACCCTGTTTCTATAGGTAGAAATAATCTTAGTAATATCCTGATGACGCAGATAATTCTGATTCTTGGCTTTCTCAAAATGCGCGCGGGCATCAATAAATAAAATATCCTCTGGCTCTTCCCGACACTTCTTAAACACCAGAATACAGGTGGGAATACTCGTGCCATAGAAAATATTGGCAGGTAACCCAATTACCGCATCTAACCAATTGCGCTCCTTAATTAGATAGGTGCGGATATGCGCCTCTGCTGCCCCACGAAACAGAACACCGTGGGGTAAAACTACCGCCATTGTGCCACTATCATCGAGGTGATGAATCATGTGCTGGACAAAGGCAAAATCCGCTTTAGACTTGGGGGCTAGCTTACCGTACTGACTAAAACGATCATCGGATTCAAAAAGCTTATTCGCACTCCACTTAGCCGAAAACGGCGGATTGGCGACCACAGCCTCAAACCGCTGCCCTTCGTGTTGGGGACTTTCTAAAGTATCCTCTTGTTTAAGGTCAAAATTGCGATAGTGAACACCATGCAGAATCATGTTCATCCGCGCTAGGTTGTAGGTAGTACGGTTCATTTCCTGTCCGTAATAGTGCGCCACCTCGGTTACTTCCCTTGCCACTCGCAACAATAAAGAACCAGATCCACAGGTAGGATCATAAACTGATTTGAGTCGATCTTTCCCTGTGGTGACAATCTTCGCCAACACCTCAGAAACCTGTTGAGGAGTATAGAATTCCCCTGCCTTTTTCCCCGCACCACTGGCAAACTGACCAATTAAATATTCGTAGGCATCCCCCAAAACATCACTTTCCGTATCTTCTAGGCGAAAATCAATCTTGTCTAGATGCACCAAAATCTTAGCAATCAAAGCATTTTTCGCCTTGGGAGTGCGCCCCAACTTAGTTGAAGTTAGATCTAGATCCTCAAACAAATTATCAAAATCGTCTTCACTTTCCTTGCCCATGGTCGATCGCTCGATATTACTGAGAACAGCTGTGAGATCCCCCAGGATAAAGATCGAACTCTGTTCTAATTCTCCCTCCTCGATCTCTTCTCCATCAGCTTTATTGCCCAAAGCTCGCTTTGCCAAAGAACTAAATAATTCCGATGGTTTGAGAAAATAACCCAACTGAGCAATCGACTCCTCCGCGATCGCCTCTAAATATTCTTGACCCTCTTCCGAATCTTCATCAATCTCTAGAAAATCAATCCCATCCTCAGCCAAGATTTCATTGGCATAAAGATACTGACGTTCCGATAGGTACTTATAGAAAATGAATCCCAGACAGTAATCCCGAAACTCGTCGGCATTCATCTTCCCCCGCAACGAATCAGCAATATTCCAAAGCTGAGTTTCTAATTGTTTTTTTTGATCGTTGGTCATTAAATCTCAACTCTAAAACTACAGCTCCAAACTCGGAGACCCAAAACTTGGAAAATCAAAACTAGGGCAATCTCTACTGATATCTCAATTGCCAATATCTCAATTACCTAGGCACAGCAAAAACAGTTAACCCACCAAGTCTATCGCTAAATATAGGTGCAAAAATTGATCCCCTAATTTTTAAAGGTTTTTTCTTTTGATTTGAATATAGTTGCTCGTCAGACAGAGAGAAACATATAGAAATTAAACCTGGGTACTGATACAATTTGATATTTGAAACATCAATCTTACGTTCCTTAAATTATTTACAGCAAGCTTTATCTAGATTGGCTTTCATAGTTTAAGTTACTCAAAATAGATATTGTATTT
>CALKUU010000248.1 GCA_937996665.1 uncultured Xenococcaceae cyanobacterium
TGTATACTCTTGATGCTTCGGCTTTACTCCCCCCATTTTTGACAAACTCTACTACTCTTTTTCGCAGATCTAGACTATAGGTCATTTGATGTTCTTAACTACTCATAAGAATATCTTAGGTTTTTCTTTGAAATTACTATACTTAGATATGCTTTAGTCAAATTAGCATTAGTAAGATTAGCTTTTTTTAATTCTGCAAATTCTAAATTAACTTCAGATAAATTAGCATTAGTAAGATTAGCTTGCTTAAAATTAGTCGCATTAAGACTCGATCCAGATAAATTAGCATTACTAAAATTAATCCCGCTAAGATTCATCTCATCAAGATTGGTATCGCTCAGATCCACATCACTAAAATCTATTTTTTCATAAGAATTTTCCTTACGCCAATCATCCCATTCATAAATATCAATATCGCCACTACGCAATCTGCGTAATATTTCTCCTAATACAGCATCATATTCTTGCGTTTTTCTTTCCTCATCACTCATGATTCATTCCTAATCCTTTCTAAGACAACTCATACCCATCCATCAACCGATTTACTGTATCGGAGAAAAACCAATAGCCAATAGTGTCCGATCGCTCGATGCCAAATTCGGTTAGTTTAATAGTACTATCAGTTTTGGTAGCTAAATCTAACTCTAATAATTTTTTTAATTCTGGATAATCAGTAAACAATCCAGCGTTGAAGCGATCTTGATATTTTTCTAAATCTATTCCTTCATTAGACAATAGAGATATCAAAATATAACGACGTTGGCGATCTTCTAGATCTAAATTAAAACCATAATCAATATAGTCAAAAGCTTCTGTAGGGCTATTAATATATGCTTGCAAAATAGATCCGATCCCTTTTGCACCCACCGCATACTCGCTAGCATAGTGTAATTTACTCGTATAAGAACGTGCTCCACAACCTAAACCCACCATTCCATCAGCCTGACAACAGTATACAGGGGCGGAAATATCGCTTATTGAGGGTTTTTGAAACATTCGCATTGAAATCTGTTGATATCCTTCTGCTAGTAAAAGCGATCGCGCGGAGCGATAACAACTTAATCTAATATCGTCCCATTCGCGATCTGAACAATCCATTCCTGTTAATGGACGTACGTATAAGGGATAGAGGTAAATTTCTTCAGGTTGAAAGGCTAAAGTTTCCCGTAAAGAATACAACCAAGTATCTATAGTTTGTCCTGGTAGACCATAAATCAGATCAACATTGAGAGCAGGAAAGCCCTTCTCTTTAATTCGGGTCAGAGTTTCTTTTACTTGGTTTGCTTGTTGGCGACGTTGAATAGCTAAAACTTCTGTATCGATAAAGCTTTGCACACCAATGCTTATTCTATCAATACCGCGATCGCGCAGTAAACTTAATTTGGCTTCGGTGGCGGTTTCTGGGGAGACTTCTACTGATCCTGGAATAGCTTGTAAGCCAGCACCTATAGTATTTTCAGCAATATCTAAGACTGTTTCCAATCCTTTTAAGGATAATCTAGTTGGCGTACCACCTCCAAGGGCAAAACGGGCAAATTTCGATTCGCCTAAAGCCTGTTTTACTTGAGTTGATTGTCTTTTTAAGGTGCTTAGATAACTGCTGACAAAATCTTCATCTTTCTGCACCATTGTAAATAGGTTGCAAAAGCCACAACGCATTTCACAGAAAGGGATATGAAAGTAGAGAAATAATGCTTCACGATTTTCCTGATGCCAAACATCGGTTAGTTTAACTGCTGGATTTAAGGGGCGATAGGCGGTTTTGTGGGGATATGAATAGACATAGGTTTGGTAGGGTGAGGCAGTTAGTAATTGGTCTAGTTTGGAAATGAGAATCATTTGGGCAATGATGAGAGATTAGTTATCAATGGTGAATTATTTTGTAGTTATAGCAATTTTTTGAATGATGAATAATGAAAAGAAACCGCGAGAATCTGATGTTGTATTTAGAAGTAATAATTCTCTTTCTATAAATGATTTAAAGCTGCAATTTAGCAATGTTATTTCAGAAGAGAATAAAATCGCTATTATCAAACAAGCTAATAATTATGGTGAAGCAGGGGAAGCTTGGTTATTTGATTTAGTTGCAACGGAAAAAAATAAAATTCAATGGCTGGCAGCTGTTTTACTTTCTCACACGAAAAATGAAGTTTATAAACAGTTGTTACTAGAATATTTTGCTGAGTTTATTCCTAATAATATAGACACTTGGAATAAATATAGGCTAGCTCTACCGAACTTTGAAATTAATTTATTAGGAATAAATTTTAGTAGTAAAGAACTTGAAAGTAAAAAAAATGAAATAGATTTGAGTAGAGTAAATTTAACACAAGCCAATCTGAATAATGCTCGTTTATATGATGCTAATTTAAGTCAAGTGAATTTAAAAAATTCAAATTTAACTAAAGCCCGTTTTTACGCTGGACAATTAAACAAAGTTTATTTTAGTGAAGCTAAGCTTATAAATACTTATTTTCAACTTACTACTATTTATAATACAAATTTTGATTCGAGCTGCTATTTAGATAATGCAGACTTTATTGCAATTGAATTTAAAAATATATTGTTTAATAATTTAAATCTTCAGAATATATTTTTTGCTAAATGGCATTTATTAATGTCGCTTTTAATAAATGCCATTTAGCAAATACAGTTTTTCATAGTTATCGAGGTTCTGAAGTAGATATTATCTTCAAAGAATGCGATTTAGAAAGCGCCAAGCTTCATTTTCCTTGCTTTCAAAAAGTCAAATTCGATAAAGTTAATTTAAAGTATGCGGACTTCAAGGGATCTGATCTTAGAGGGGTAGATTTTAATGGTTTAGATGTTAGAGGCGCAAATTTTACTTGTTGTATTTTTGGCAATAATAATCTGGATAAAGCCAATACTGAAGGTACGAAGTTTAGCAGTATTGATCATCCTCAATATTCGCCTCGTGGTCTAGATTTTGCTAAATTAAAAGATGTCTTGTTCAGTAATGAAAATTATTATGAACCAGGCTATGAATAATTATTGTTTATGCCGACTGGTATCCTCTCCAAAATCCTATCGCCATAAACCTTATCAAGCTCTAAATAATCCAAGTGAACATAACCGATATGACAGTGACAAGTCTCATTAGTGCAAAG
This sequence comes from uncultured Xenococcaceae cyanobacterium, assembly GCA_937996665.1. Taxonomy (GTDB): domain Bacteria; phylum Cyanobacteriota; class Cyanobacteriia; order Cyanobacteriales; family Xenococcaceae; genus Hyella. The sequence continues at coordinate 3,129 of CALKUU010000248.1, forward strand.
GCGATCGCCTAAAGCATCTTCCCAATTATCATCGTAGATATTGCCAATGGGTTGTCTAATAAAATGACAGCGACGGATATTGCCTTCCCCGTCCACCGCAATAACCGATTTACCTGCTTGGCAAGAGCGATCGCGAGACGGATAATGATGAGTATTAATTGGAAATAAGGGATCGATCTCGGCAAAGAAATCTAAGTCAGCCCGACTCATATTTGGCAATTCTTTTTTAACCGCATTAATCCATAAATAAACATCACTTGGTAATTCTTGGCGTAAAGCAGCTATTTCTTCTTTGTGTCTGGGAAAACCTACCACTCCTGCACTAAAAGATATATTGCGTCGGTGTAATTCTAAACATTGAGTCAAATAGCGATCGCGAGATACCCATTCTGGATGAAATGTCGCCCATAATGCCAGTTTATCTTTGTCGCAGTTTTCTACCCAATTAAGTTTACAAGAAAGATTAGTTTGAATTGCCACTTTCTCTATGTTTGGTAGATTAGTCAATCTAATCAACCCCTGCTGATACCAAGGATGAATTAGAGCCTCTCCCCAAGGAGTAAACAAAATAGAAAAACTATGCTGCTGATTTGTTTCGATGTGATTAATAAACTTATTTAATTCTCTCTCATCTTGAGACAATTCTCTGGCTGACTGTTGTTTCTTCGCAAAGGGACAATATTCGCATCCGTAGTTACAGCTAATTAGCGATCCACGATAGAGAATTGATAGATGCATTTTGGAAAATGAATAAAGAAAAATGCTGATAATTAATTATCTACATACATCTAAAGATTGGTTAGGAGTGAGATAACTTAAAAATGTTGTCTAATTTCTGCCTTTTGTCTGGTTCCTATTGAGAATAAATATAAAAAAACAATAATCCCGCAGAAAAGGCGATCGCACTCATCAAGATAATAATTATTTGAGCTGATTTTTGGGGACAACCTGAAGTTTGTAAATCAAGCCGAAAAAGCATTGCAGCAGAAGATAA
>CALKUU010000249.1 GCA_937996665.1 uncultured Xenococcaceae cyanobacterium
AGTTTTAATTTATTAGCGGAAGGCAAGGTCAGAATCTAAGATGATGTCCAGATCTTGAGTAGGGTCTATGGAGATCAATTCAACCTGATTTCTGCCTAGAAGCCATCCGCCTAAAGCTCCGAGCGCAGCCCCACCGACGACTTCTTCAATGTTGATATCTCCGAATACTTCTCCTAATACGGCTGCTGCGGCTCCGCCGATCGCTGCGCCTTTAAGAATATCTCCGGTATCAGTTCCTCTTTTTACTGTTTCGGTGCGGGTAATTATTTCGGAAGAACCATTAATGGTTTGTACTGTGCCGTCTTCGAAGACTAGTTGTTGGGCAATGAACTGAGATCCAGATCCGTCTCTTGCGGGTTCAATTTGTCCTTCTATTTCTGTGCCGAAGGGGATTAGGGTATTGCGATTGCTATCTCTAATGTTGGCTGCAACAGTTAGGGTGATGGGGATAGTTTCTTCTCTAGTAACTAAGATTTTTTCTTTTTCGTACTCTAAAGGAATTACTGAACCAGTAGGAATAATGATCGCGCTCCCTACTTGGCGATTGTTTCTTAATCTTTCTCTTTCTGTCTGTTGAGAATTGGGAAATAGTTGGGCAGAAGCAGACGTTATGTTAATTAATGGTGCAACTACTGCCATAGCTACAGCCACACTTAAAGAAATTGCAGTAATGGGTTTTTGCTGTTGACGATTAAACATAGTTTTACGGCTGATTTAGTAAGACGATTTGCTAGCAGAGACGGAAAGTTCCCCGCTTGAGTTCCAAAACATATTAGCAATAGAACTTAAATCTTATTGATATTTGGACTTGTTTCCTTGTTGAGCTGGTTGAACTTTTGAGGACATTGACTATAATTAGCGTCAGCAAATAGATTTTGAAAATAATGCTAAAACGGGAACCTTTGGTTAAATCCGCTGCAAGACCTTTGAAAGTGCAAGTTTCTGCTCTTAAGAGTTATAGTTTTCTGGTTAAGTTGGCTGGTGGTTTGCTTTCCATTGCCTGTCTATCTGGGGTGCTGCTTTATCTCAACCCTCCGAACTCCCAGAAGAATAACCTTAGCGATCGCTCTTCCTCGGAGAATTTATCCTTAGCAGATTCGGCGGTTGGTTCTTTAGGTGAGCAGTCTCCTAAACAGCAATTCTCATCTTTACAAGAATTAATAGATCCTCAGAATTCAGCCTCAAGTATTCAAGCCTCACCATTAGATCCCTATCGAGCTAGGTTTTTATTGGCGATCTCCTCTCTTGAACAGAACAAACCCCAGGCGGCTTTAGAGCATTTAAACGAATTGGATCAAGAGTATCCTCAGTTAGCTCCCTATATCTTGTACAGACAGGCACAAGCCTATCTAAAACTCAAGCAGAAGGACACGGCTGTTGAAGTTGGTCACAAACTAATTGCCCAGTATCCAGATTCTCCGGTTATTCCTGAAATTATCGAGCTGTTTGAGAGTAAGAATCAGAAAAATCTGACTTATCTGATCGATAATTTTCCTTATCACCCCAAAACTCAAAACTTAGCTAAGCAAAATTTAGCCAAAAATCCTCAGGATTGGCGATCGCTGTTGATGGTTGCTACTTATAACCGTCATGAGCAAGTTGATGAACTTCGCGATCGCTTAGTCCTAGAATATTCGGATAAGTTAACTCAGCAAGATTGGCAAGCTCTTGCTGATGGTTACTGGCATTCTGGAGATCATCGTAAGGCTGCTGATGCTTATATTTTTTCTAAAAACTCATCTCCGCAGAATCTCTACCGTACTGCTCGTGGTTTCCACAAAAATGGCAATTTTGCCAAGGCAATTTTGGCTTATCAACGTTTAATTCGTGAATATCATGATGCCCAGGAAACTGGTTTAGCCTTGGTCTACTTGTCTCGGTTAACTCATCCTGATAAAGCGATCGCCTATCTCAATAAAGCGATCGCCAAGTTTCCGCAACAAAAGCCCATCGCATTACTCAGAAAGGCAAAAATTTACGAAGACTTTGATAAGTTTCGCGAGGCAGAAAAGGCAAGATCTGAGGTTTTAAATAATCATGCTGACTCTCCTGCTAATCTCAACTATTGTTGGCGGCAGGCTCGCAAATCGGCTTTTGAAGGAAATTATGATTCGGCTTGGGAATGGGGCAAGGTGATTGCCCAATCAAAATCTGACCAAAGCGATCCCAAAGCAATGTTTTGGGTTGGTAAGTGGGCAAAAAAAGCGGGGAAAACTGCCGCTGCTGATCAAACCTTTAAAAATGTATTAGCCTTGCATCCCCAGTCTTATTACGCTTGGCGTTCTGCTGTTATGTTGGGTTTGGAGGTAGGTGATTTTAAAAATTTACGAGACTTTAAGCCGAAATTAGAGTTCAAGTCAAATTATCAACCTTTGCCAGTTGGTTCGGAAACTCTCCAAGAGTTATATTTACTAGGTCAAGATCAAGATGCTTTGATCCAACTGCAATCCGAGCTAAGCAATCCACAGCAGCTCTCTGTTAAGGAACAATTTACTGAAGGCTTACTTTTAGTTAAGTTGGGGCAAAATCGATCAGGAATTCAGGCTATTTGGAGCTTAGCCCAAAGAGAAAACAGTCAAGAGCGAGAGCAATGGCGATCGCTGAGAAAACAAAAATCCTATTGGTACAGCTTATTTCCTTTCCCTTATCAAAACTCGATTCTTAGTAAATCAGAGCGAGTAGATCTTAATCCGCTTTTGACTATTTCGGTCATGCGTAAAGAGTCAACTTTCGATCCTGAAATTGACTCGCGAGTCGGTGCATTGGGTCTGATGCAAGTCTTGCCGCGGACGGCTAGCTGGATAGCTAAGCAGATAGAAACCGACGACTACGATCTCACTAAACCTGAAGACAATATTCGGATGGGTTCTTGGTATTTAACTCATAACCACAAGCGATATGAGGATAATTCTCTTTATGCGATCGCTAGCTATAATGCAGGAACCGGTAATGTGAGTCAGTGGCTTAATCGATTTGATCGAGAAGATCCCGATCAGTTTGTTGAACAAATTCCTTTCAAGGAGACCAAAGATTATGTAGAGGGGGTTTTTGGGAATTACTGGAATTATTTACGTCTTTATAGTCCTGATGCGCCAGAGTTTTAGTTAGGAATTCGGAATTCGGAATTCGGAGTTAGAAAATTCAACTCTTAAGTTAACCCCGACAAATTAACCCCGACTAATTACCCCAACAAATTAACTCTGATAAGTTACTCGGTTTTTGTTGTCTAGATACGTTGTAAAAGACTTTTGCCGTGGGTGTCAGTTCCGCAGGTGCTAAGTAAACGGTATTCTTCAGCCAGTTTTTGAGCTGCTGCTGTTCTTCTTTGGCTAGGTTGCCAGGGGTTAGGGTTGCCATAGGCGTAATAGACTTCGATGCCATCAATACCCATAGGCGCGATCGCCGAGACTAGTTCTTGGGCAGAACGACGATAACGGTGAGGATGGGCGAGCACTGCTAGACCACCTGCTTGGTGTATGCTGTTAATTACTTTTTGAGCTTGAGCATCTTCCCCTAACGGACGACTAGAAGTTAAGTAAGACTTTAATGCGTAGTGATTGGGGTCAAAACCGTAACCCAGAATATGTACATCTACGTCCAATAATTGGGAGGTAATCTCAACTCCTGTCCAGAGAGTTAATTGTTCGTTATATCCTTCTTTCTTTAACCCATCAAGATAAGTTTGAGCTTGAAAATAGCCTCCAACTGAATGATGATCTGTAATTGCAAATCCTTTAAGCCCAATTTCTAAAGCTTGCTGAACCAAATTGATTGGGGTCAATTTTCCATCTGAGGCGATCGTATGCATGTGGAAATTGTATTGACTGGGGCAGCTATTCGCATCCAGACATTCCCAGACTTTTCTAAGTTTAGTTATGTTTTGGGCTGCTTGAGAAATAATTGTTGGGGTGGCAACCATAAATTTAGTTTAGATTATTATTTCTAATTGTTACAAACAACATAACAAAAAATTAAGACAATTGCCTGTAATTGATAAATTTATTCTCTTAAGTCATTGATTAATAATCCCTATCTTAAATATCTAAAGTTATGTTAGCTTTACTCCCTGCTGTTTTACCCGTAGGGCTAATAATCCTAATTGGTTTAGTCGCTAGCAAAACCATAAAATTAGAGCGTCAAACTTTATCTCAATTAATACTTTATGTATTATCCCCGGCATTAGTTATTGATAGTTTATATAGGACTTCTTTATCTTTAAGCAGTTCTCTGCGCCTATTCGCTAGCTTTATTCTTACTTCTATTTTTATTTACTTACTAACAAGGATAGTAGGTAAAATTACTCAATTGGAGCAAAGTTTTAAAACCGCATTAATTGCTACTTCTCTATTTCCAAATAATGGCAACATGGGTTTGCCAATTGCTGCTTTTGCGCTGGGATCAGCAGGCTTAGAAAGAGCGATTATTTGTATGGTTAGCTCCAGTATTCTGATGTTTTGCTTTGGCCCTGCCATTATTCAAGGTCAGGGGATTATTAAAGGTTTAAAACTGATAGTTAAGTTACCTTTAATTTGGGCTATTTCTTTTGGTTTAATTCTTCGAATTATTTCTTTGCGTGTTCCTGATTTTCAATTTCCTTTTGATCTTGATCTTGGAATTAAAATTCTGGGAGAAGCGGCAATTCCGATCGCCTTAATTTTGCTTGGTATTCAGCTATCGCAAACTAGACTAGCTATGGGTTTACCAGAGTTGCTGGCGGCGATTATGAGGTTATCAATAGCTCCGACAATTGCTTTTGGGGTGGGTAGCTTTATGGGTTTAGCAAGTCTAGATTTAAAGGTTCTAATTCTTCAAAGTGCTATGCCTACGGCTGTCAATTCGTTGATCCTCGTGACGGAGTTTGGTGGGAATAGGGATTTTGTTGCTAGGGGGATCATTACAACTACTGTGCTTAGTTTCTTGAGTATTCCGACGGTTCTTTGGTTAATGGAGCAGTTTATATCTTAGTTGGATTGGTATTCTAAATTAATCGAAAAAGGGAGACCAAATTAAAAGAATATCTCATTTGTTATGTTGCTATGCCTCAACACTTGAATGCCCAACTATTACCTGCCAACTGGAATTGGAAGACCTTTGCCAAACTCTGGTAAATCTGAAGTTACCATTTGTCGGAGAATCTTGGTAGCTACCTATGATTTCAGCTCTAGTCGTAACTACCGCAATTTCGCCTAGAGGCAGAATTCTTTGATCTGACAAGGTGATTTCGGAAATTTGTAAATGTCCTGAAGTATGCATTTCAATGTCAGATTGCTTCGAGATTACTGTTCCAAGATGATTTGTGAAAACAAGTTCGTCCGATAGAATTTCTTCTAGTTCTCTAATATTGGAAGATCGCATTGCTTGTCTTAGCCTTTCTTCGCCTAGGATGATCGCTTCGGTAACAGATTCATTTTCAATTTTCATATCGGGGCGTACTGCCTTACCTAATTCTATTTGATAGGTTTTCATTTAGATGCATAGCAAGCGCATCCAGCTACATGTAATTGTTATGCATCATTGTATATAACTGGCATTTTGCCTTTCCAAATTTCCCATAGTTCTGGGTCGGTAGCCAAACTTGCCATAAAATTCGCGACGTTTTCTCGACTGGAAGGGGCAGCATCAAAAATTGCATTTCTAGTCGGGGAAGGATGAATTTTATATTTAGAGACTTTCGACTCATTCGTGAGAGTATCTGGTCTTACTGCTACCCATTCAATTTGTTGATGATCTTGACCAATGTTAGTTCGGAGGAAGTCAGCCGCTTGTTCGTTATCTACATGTGGGGGGAGCAACAAGCGTAAAATTGAGATAACGAGTCTCTGTGAAAGTGGCGGCTTTTCTGGAATATCACGGTTACTGTTACCTGTGGTATTCATGAGGATGATTTTTGTTTTATCGTCTGGCTTGAGTAGGTCGATCGCTTTTGTCAGCTTTATTATCGAATCGGTGACTAAACGTCGGGGTTCTCCGAATATCCCTTTGAATGTCAGATTATGTCCTAAACAGGAAACAACTACATCACAGCCATTCAGATGCGATGCTAGTTCCTGGTCTGATAAATCGTCGATATTAGCCAGGATTTCCTGATAGTTTGGATAATTACCGATTGTGTTTATCAAGGAGCTGGTAGCTCGAACGATAGATACGACTTCAATGTTTCGTTGAAGTAACTCGGACACAACAAGTTTGCCTGTAGCGCCACTTGCCCCTATTACTAATACTTTGGTCATATTATTTGCATCCTTGATCCATAACTTCTAATTATGTTGCAATTGCAATATAACACCTTCAAATTTTGGGTTAATACCGCAAAATTTGGATAAACTCTAGCTTTCTTTTAATTTCAATCTGAATGTTTTTTCTGGAGAATGCGATCGCAATAAAAACTAAGATCTTTGATATAGTAGTGCGATCGCCGATTTAGTAGGCAAATTAAAAAATTTCAATAACTAATCGTTAGGCATCGCATCGGGTACTTTGGCAAGATAGATATGATAGCTGTCTTCTCCATCTAAACCGTCAGCGGATATCGATTCAAGATCTTTATAGCCAATGACCACATCATAAAGTCCTGGGTCAACTTCGATTCTGGTTGCATCGGGAAAGTAGTCTGTACAGCCTGCAAATACTATTCGACCTGTCTCTATATAAATTTCGGCTCGATTGATTCTATCCCACTGAGATGAGTCTAGTTCGGGTAGTTGGTTATTGATCGCCGCGTAAACTTGTACCTCTGTATCTCGCACCTTCTCAACACCCACAACTCGATCTGAGACTGCTATTAGTTGATTAGTCGCATCTTCAGTCCAAGCTTCTGATAGATCGCCATAGTCAGGATTATCATCCTGAAAGTAAAACTGGAAATAATCTGCAAATAATTATAGTTGGTAGGTTTTCATCTAAATGCCTAACGCCCGAGCTAATATGCTAAAAAAGATTGGCTATAAATTGAGAAACGAAGTCAAATTTTTCAAATCAGATTGAGCCAATTATTAGCTTTGTTGTAACTCGCTTGCTCTGAACTCATGGCTACTTGAAGACCCATCACTATAACTTTCTATGATCTCTACAGTATCTCCAACTGCATCTACTTTGAAAGTAACTTTTCCATCTGCTGGATGAGTGCGCCAACGTCCAGACTTACTCCCCCACAATATTTGTTTGTCTTCCCTTTTACATTTGTATTCCCAAAACTTCCCATCGCTTTCTCGGTTGTATGAAAGGATTAAATGATCTTGAGCCTTGGAAAAATTCATATTCTTAGGCTCTGCATCCATTAACGCTGAAATTGTTGCGCGACACAATAAATGATCGTTAAACTGCCCAAGGTTAATTTCGGGCGATTTAGCAGGTTGAGATATCTGCGAATCTTTTTCCCCGCAACCAGCAACCGAAATTAGAATAAGTAATAGTATTTTAAATATCATTAAGAAACTTCCTTGCAAATTTGACCTTTAATCATGTCGCAAATGCAGTATAGCTCTTTCAAATAGGATCCGATTACCGTAAAATTTCGATAAATTCTAACTTTCTCTTAATCTAAATCCGAATATCTTTTCAGAATATTGAGAAGGAATAATTACGATAATTATCCCTCTCGCAAATTACGCTACTAACTATATAAACAAAAATTAGACGGCTGCTCGCTTATAAGCCTCATCCAAAATCTCAGAAAGAGTTGGGTGCGTGTGAATATTGAAAGCTAACTTATGGACAGATTCGCGTTTGGCGATCGCATTAGCCGCTTCCTGAATTAAATCAGAAGCATGAATGCCAATAATATGGACACCCAAAAGCTCCCCAGAGTCCTTATTGAAAATAATCTTTGCCATCCCCTCAGTTTCCTTCTCTGCCAAGGCTTTAGAATTTCCCTTGTAATAGGTCTTAGCCGTCGCAACCTTAAACCCATTTGCTGCGCCTAGCTCTTTAGCCTGAGCTTCAGTCAGACCAACATAACTAATTTCTGGATGAGTAAAGGCAGCAGCAGGAATACAGCGATAGTCAATTTCGGTGCTGCGCCCACAGATGTTTTCCACTGCGACAACCCCTTGACCAGAAGCAGCATGAGCCAACATCATTTTGCCTGTAGCATCACCAACTGCCCAAAGATGAGGAACTGGTTTCCCATCCTTAATAACCTGCAATTTATCATTAACTGCAATAAAGCCGCGCTTATCAACTTCTACCGCAACACTTTCTAAGCCCATATTTTTGGCAGCAGGAATGCGCCCTGTGGCGACTAAACAAGCATCTACTTGTAGTTCTTCTACTACTTCTTTGGTCTTAGCATCAGTTAACTCAATAGTTACAGGAGTTCCTGGCGTGATTTTGGTAGCAAAGACTCCCGTATAGGTTTCAATATCGCGAGTGGCAATTAGAGTTCGTTTGGCAATTTTGGCAATCTCAGCATCAAAACCAGGCATCAGATCGTCAAGTGCTTCGATCATGGTTACTTCTGCACCCAGGGCAGTGTAAACATCGGAAAATTCTAAACCGATATAACCACTTCCAATAATGGCAATCCACTCGGGTAGAGATTCGAGCCGAACTGCATGATCGCTAGTGAAAACGGTTTTGCCATCAACCTCAATACCCCGAGGTACGAAAGGCACAGAACCAGGACACAACATAATATCTTTGGCGGTGTAGGTCTTGTCTCCTCCTTCTCCTGAGA
>CALKUU010000250.1 GCA_937996665.1 uncultured Xenococcaceae cyanobacterium
TATTCCAATTAAACTAATCACTGTTTTATTTACTCCCTTGGTCGTCTTGATCGAGTTTGTTACCTCTCCAGTTACTAAGGGGAGAAGAATGCAGACTACGAATGAGGCAGAAATTACCTTTTTGACGAAAATTGGTTTTCAGGAAGGCGTGATCGAAGATGATGAGGCGGAAATGATTCAACGGGTTTTTCAACTCAATGATCTTACTGCTGCTGATGTGATGTCTCCTCGGGTGGTGATAACTTCTCTTAAGGGGGATTTGACGGTGGCAGACTGTCAATCAGAAATTATTACTTCCCAGCACTCGCGGATCTTGGTAATCGATGAAACTATCGATAATGTTTTGGGATTGGTTTTAAAAGACAATTTGTTGATGGCGCTGATCGATGATCAAAAGGATCAAACCATTGCTGATTTGAAAAGGGAAGTAAAGTTTGTTCCTGAAGCGATTAGAGCCGATAAACTCCTCAAGGTATTCCAAGATAATCGGGAGCATTTGGCTGTGGTTTTAGATGAATATGGCGGTGTGGCGGGGGTTGTCACTCTGGAGGATGTTTTAGAGGTTTTGACTGGGGAAATTGTGGACGAGACGGATCGCAATATTGATTTGCAAGAAATTGCCCGCAAGAAAAGACAGAAGCTTTTGCAGACTAAAGGGGTTGAGGTTGAAGAGGCTTAAAAGGATTTAATTACAATTTTTTCTTGGGAACGCTTTAGATAATTAGCTTATAATCAAATTGTGACCACAAGATGACCACAATTTGATAAAGCAGAGGGGAAATTGTGAAAAGTGTTGGCATCAGAGAATTTCGAGATAAAGCATCCCAGTATTTAGCAAGTAAAGATGCGATCGCAGTTAAACGACATGGGAAATTAGTCGGTTTTTATCTTCCTGTGACCCAATCAGAACCAGAAGAAATTGCCCAAGCATTGCAAAAATTAAATCAGACCGTCGAAAAAGCGATCGCCGAAAGTGATATGGACGAAATTGCTCTAGCTGAAGCTTTAGATCTATCGATTGAAGACAATAGTTAATGCGTTTAGTAGTAGATGCGAATATTCTGGTCAGTGAATTGATTAGAGTAAGAGGCAGAAAATTAATTGCTCGCCCAGAATTAGAACTTTACATGGCAGAAGAAGCATGGGACGAAACAATCTACGAACTGAACAATAGAATCGATAAGATAGTCAGTAGAGGTGTATTGTCTCAAGAGTTAGGACAGAGCTTATTAGATGATGGAGTAGCTCTAGCTGAAGTGCGAGTAGCAATTCTTCCCCAAGAAATTTACGCACCCTTTGAAACTATTGCCAGAAAACGGATTCCTCGCGACCCTAATGATTGGTTTACCGTAGCCTCAGCTTTAGCTATTGAGGCAGCGATTTGGACGAGCGATCGTGATTTTTTCGGTTGTGGGATAGCAACTTGGACAACCGATACTCTGCTAATTCATTGGCAAACTGACTATACCTAACAACTTTATTTACTAACTGAGTTCCCAAGCCAACAAGGCTATTCACACTCGATCTAGCTAAAGAATCATCAAAATTATCAAAAACCTGATTTTGATCAGAAGATTGGGTCATGGTGGGAACTAAAGTTGAGAGAACTATTTATCGCTATTGCTAGCAAGGATTTAGCAAATCATGTCAGAATGAGTTGATAAGCAAATAAAGTTTAAAAAGAAAGACTTAAAGGAGAGGGGAAGATGGTTACAACTCCAATTAAAGCTGAAAAACGCCTAACGATTCAAACTGCTGATATTGCCCCCGATACCACCACAATTCGTTCTCTCGACTGGGATCGCGATCGCTTTGATATCGAGTTTGGCTTACAGAACGGCACTACCTACAACTCTTATCTAATCAGAGGTGAAAAGACCGCCTTGGTTGATACCTCTCATGCCAAGTTTCGTCAGCTTTATTTAGATACCCTCAAGGGCTTAATCGATCCCCAAGAAATCGATTACCTAATTATTAGCCATACCGAACCCGATCATAGTGGCTTAGTTGCCGACCTTTTAGCTCTTGCACCTGACATCACCGTCGTTGGGGCAAAAGTAGCCATCAAATTTTTAGAAGATCTTATTCACCAACCTTTCGAACGGCAATTGGTGAAAAGTGGACAGAGTATTGATTTAGGAAACGGTCATGTAATTGAGTTTGTGAATGCGCCTAATCTACACTGGCCTGATACCATTTTTAGCTACGACCAAGGGACAAGTACCCTTTTTACCTGTGATGCTTTTGGGCTGCACTACTGCTCAGAAAATACCTACGATGAAGACTTAGGCGCAATCGAAAAGGATTACCGTTTTTACTACGACTGCTTGATGGGGCCGAATGCTCGTTCGGTGATCGGGGCGATGAAGCGGATGGATAAACTAGGAGAGATCACGACTGTCGCTAATGGTCATGGCCCGATCTTGCGTCATAATCTTCAGGAGCTTTTAGATCGCTATCTTAAGTGGAGTAAAGCCAAAACTAAAGCAGAGAAAACTGTTGCTGTATTCTATGTAGCCGATTACGGATATAGCGATCGCCTCTCTCAAGCGATCGCCAAAGGAATTACCAAAACAGGGATTGCTGTCGAGATGGTTGATTTGAGATCGGCAGAAAATAACGAAGTTCACGAACTTGTGTCACGCTGTTCTGGTCTGGTATTGGGGATGCCTCCTTTGAGTGGAAAAGATTATCAAGACATCGTTGCTAACGTCGATACTATTTTAGCTGCGGCTAAAGAGAAGCAAGTTGTCGGTATGTTTGAATCCTATGGTGGTGAAGATGAGCCTATTGATCCTTTCGTAACTAGATTTAGAGATGTAGGTCTCAAAATTGCTTTTCCTGCTATTCGGATTAAAGATACGCCTGATGAATCTAGCTACCAACTCTGTGATGAATCAGGAACTGACCTTGGTCAATTGCTGACTAAAGATAAACTAGTTAAGCAAATGAAATCTTTGGATAGTGATCTTGATAAGGCACTTGGTAGATTGAGTGGTGGTCTATATATTATTACAGCCACAAAAGACAATGTTAGTAGTGCGATGCTGGCTTCTTGGGTTTCTCAAGCTAGTTTTGCTCCACCTGGATTTACCATTGCTGTTGCTAAAGATCGAGCGATCGAGTCTTTGATGCAAGTGGGCGATCGCTTTGTCTTAAATGTTCTCGAAGAAGGCAAATACCAGCCTTTGATGAAGCACTTTCTAAAACGCTTTAAACCTGGGGCAGATCGTTTTGCTGGGGTCAAAATTCAGACAGCAGAAAATGGTTCTCCCATTTTGGTAGATTCCTTGGCTTATCTGGAATGTGAGGTTGCTAGCCGAATGGAATGTAGCGATCATTGGATTGTTTATAGTAAAGTCACCGCAGGGAGAGTTTCTAATCCTGATGGTATGACTGCGGTTCACCATCGCAAGGTAGGTAACCACTATTAATTAGGTTGGGCTATTTTTAAATAGTCCACAAATTAAGATAATTTTTGAATAGATGAATAAGCAATTAATTGTCTCTATCAATGCTTAAGATATAGTTTCTCAAAATCCAGTCTTGAGTATTGGTAAGTCTAGGGCAGCTAATTATAAACATATAGACAAAAAAAATTTACTCAGCAAATCTAGCCTCTAAAATAGAGGTTAGATTTTCATTCTTTGCCAGTAATATAAGCCAATGGCCGTTCCTCAACCT
>CALKUU010000251.1 GCA_937996665.1 uncultured Xenococcaceae cyanobacterium
GCGAAGGAAGAAAGAGAACAGCTTCGGGTTAATGCTCGTCTGGAAGCTGAACAATGGGGTTGGGTGACGGCTACGAAGCAGTTACAGAGTTATTACCGCAGTGTGGTTGAGGCTGGGGCCTTATCTTCTGCGGCTTAAAATCGCGTTGCCTGAACTGTTTTTAAATTCACTCTGTTTTATCGCTTAAGAGATTAACTAACTTTGCTTTCTTAAATTTGCTATAGCCAGATAGTTTTCTCTTTTTGGCGAGTTTCTTTAATTCTGCTGTAGTTAAAGTAGTTAGTATTTTGGCATCTCTAATATCATCAGGCATGGGCTGAGGAGTCAGGTAAAAAACTTGTTCTAGTGCTTTGAGCTTTTTCCCTGCTGTGATCCCACATTTTAGCTTGGTAATTGGCTTTAAATCTTGCCAATATTTCCGAGGTGCTTCATCAATTCTATTCGTTGCCACAGGAATTTTTACTCCCTTAAGAGCAGAATTAGGTTGGGCAATTAAATATTCTAGTGCTGCTTTTATTTCGCTATTGGAAGCATTAGATAAGTTTGTTCGGGGAATTACTTCACCTGCTAGCATTTTAGTAATCTTGGCAGTTTCTTCACTGCTATCAGCAATGATGCACCAAACTTTATCTAAGCCTGCTGCTTCTGCAACTGCATAAATAAAGTAATTGCCAATAATCTGATATCGATATTCAGCAATTTCTTTGACAATCAAAGGTATCCAATTTCTACCATCTGTGTTGCTTAACTCCTTGGCAGTAGCGTTAATCAAATATTCTGAAGTATCAACAATAGTTCCAGGTTCAATTATTTCTAAGTCGATAAACATTAAGTTACCGACATCACTTAAGTTACTCATTGTAAGAAATACTCCTTAGCTAGTTGTGAATAATAATCGTAAACGACTTTATATTTATAGACAGCAGGGATTTTTCTGAAATTACAGTTAGCAATATAGGCGCTATTAGGTAACTCAAAAATACTATTGTCTCTACGCAAGTTATGATAAGAACCAAAGTAGGGAGCTAAATTAAATCCGTTTTCTACTTTTGCTTTTTTGATAATTTCTTGAATGGCTTGTTCTGTGTTTTTTCTGGCTGCTGTGGATATTTTTTCCCCGTTAAAGAAAATCGGGAGTGCCACCGCGCCTAATTCAAACCCGTCAGTCTTTTCTTGTCTTGCTTCTTGAATTTCAGGAATATATTTTTGAATCGCGATCGCTGCATTTTGCAAAGACCGAATGTTGTTATGTTTAGTGGGAATTAGAACCACATCTGAAGCATAAACAGCACTAATACTAAAGAATCTCCAGTTGGGCGGTACATCAATCAAAATATAATCGTATTCGGATTTTAAACTTTCTATTTTTGATCGCAAACTACGAAAACTAAATTCTTTACGAATTTGATCTTCATCCAGATTGGCTAATTGTTTATCAACAGGAATCACATCAAAACTGAGGGTAAACCCGCCCTTAAAATGTTGAATATAAGGGCGGGTAACTTGCTTTAAACTAATTAGGTTTCTTTTATCTCGCAAACAGTTATAAAGCGTATATTCTCCCTCGAAAATATTGAGAGAATTGCTTAAATCTCCCTGATTAGGGTCAAAATCGATAACTAAAACTTTTTTCTTTTGTCTAGTCAAAACTCCAGCTAAATTAATTACACTAGTAGTTTTGCCGACTCCACCTTTATTGTTATAAACTGCAACGGTTAAAGCTTTGGGAGTATTATTGATCTTGTTTTTAATATGATTGGTAATTTTATAAATATTATCTGGGCTAATTTCTATACAAGGAGTAGCAGGAAGAATCGTTTTATTATGTTTTTTGAAAAGTTGAATATGTTTAGAATTAGTTATTATTCCCCACTTTGCACTCTTACATTTAGTAGATAGTAAGTATCTTTTTAATTGCACTACTGTTGAGTGATAGCTTCTACTATTAAAAGTGAGGTCAACATCTCTGCCTTTAATTTCTACTAAAAGATGGGGACTTTTACCTGTATATAAAAAGTTATCTTCCTCAGAATTGTGGCGCAAGGCATAGTCAACCTTATCTCGACCTCTTCCAGTATTAAATCCAGGTATTCTTTCTTGTAAACTAAATCCTAATGCTGAAAAAAATGATGTTTCAATAAAATTGCTACCGACAATTGCTTCTGATGGCAGGCTTGGTAGTGAAGATAAGGATTTGATTAGATCTTGTTCTAATTCATTTTCAGTATCCATTGTAGTTTTAACTAATGATTGCGTCATTCATAGATACCAAGTTAATTTAAACACTTTATTAATGGTATTATTTTTTACAATCTAATGGCATCAGAAAAGATCATGAAAGTAGTATCTATTTTCTTGCGTATTTATCTCGTAAATTAACTAATATTTAGCTAGATTGTTAGTATATTTTCTGATAGTTAAAAGTGAATATATAGAAGTCCAAAAGTAATATATTATATTGTTAAAAGGATGCTTGAAAATAGTATTTAAATGTAAGTAAAAAGAATACAAAAATAGAGAAAAGTCAAATATTATGAGCTATTTATTATTATTTGATTTTCAACTTATGCAAAAAAATCACGCAAATAAAGATAAATAGGCTTCTAGGGTTTTAACTGTCGTCTTCTCCCAAGAAAACCTAAGAGCTTGCTGATAACCTTTCCTCACTAAACTTTGCCGTAACTCCTCACTCTCAATCACTCGTAAAATCGCCTCCGCCAATTCCAAAGGCTGATCAGGCGCAACCATCAACGCAGCATCACCCACAACTTCAGGTAAAGAAGAAGTATTACTACAAACAACAGGTGTGCCCAGGTTCATCGCTTCCAACACAGGCAGCCCAAAACCCTCGTAATGGGAAGGATAAACAAATACAGTTGCCAGCTTATAAAACAAAGCCACCAACTGATCCGACAAATAATCTAAGTGATAAATGCTGTCACGAAAAGGAGAATTGGCGATCGCTTTAAAAATATCCTCATAAAGCCAACCTTTTTTACCGATTAATACCAGATTATGGGCAATTTTTTGCTGTTGTTTTAAGTGATTAAAAGCCTCAATCAAAGCAATAATATTTTTTCTCGGCTCAATCGTGCTCACAAATAGAAGATAGGGAATTTCAAAGTTATAATTACTCTCCGCTTTTAAGATATCTATATCTATTTTTTGATCCTGAAAGTATTGTGGTGTATAACGGCTTGCGAGGGGTGTAACAAAAATCTTTTCAGGACTAATTCCTAAATATTTAATTGCATCTTGCTTAGTACTTTCCGAGATTGCCACAATCAGATCAGTCCACTGCAAACATTGACGAACTCTTTTAAAATACTTGGCTACAACCTGATCTACATATTGAGGATAACGTAAAAAAGTTAAATCATATAAAGTCATTACTTTGAAAGTATGACTATCAGGATAAACAGAAAAATTTGTGCCATGAAATATTTGATACTTCGCAAATTCTGGGTCTAATAATTTGGCAAATATCTGAGGATAGTTATTAATAAACCAATTGGAGATTCTAACAGGATAAGGAAAAAAATATCGCTCAAGATCTCCTGGCAAAGACTCAGGATAACTTGTATCTCTGCGTAGCCAATTTTTAAGTCCTGGTTGATAGAAAAGTCTTAAATCTAAGGGGCTTAATTCAGCAGACCCTCCATCAACAAATCCCGCCTTTGTAGGGCGGGATATTGAAGAAGATTTGATTAAACCTAGTTGCGTGATTAAATTTGCTACGTATAAACCAACACCACTCGGTTTAGCCGTCATCGGGGTTACATCAACAATAACTTTCAACATTTAGTCAGGTTGACTTCGTCAGTTTGTAATTGCTGATTATTTTACCCTATCTATTAGAGACTTGTTGAAGCCATATTCATTAGAAAAATTACAATCGCACTACTTAAAACTAGAACGACAGCTAGACCCAAAGATTGTCCTAGATTAGAAGAAGAAGGAGTAGTTCTCATTATTTATTACCTCAACAAATTAACGTTTTTTATTTATGCAATCTGACTTTAAATTGTTAAGAAAAGCCAAATATTTATAAGGGATCAATCTAATACCAGAATCATCAATCTCAATTCATAATTTACTAAATCTCCCTTCGGATAATTAATTATACGTAGATTATGAGAATTGAAAATGATTTATTTTATATTAATTAACTCAAGTTAAATTAAGTTAACAATTAATTGGTAGACTTCGTGAGTACACATACTCAATTATTGATGTTATTTAGATTACCATTGATCTTTAAATCAAAACAGTAGCTATTAATTCGAAACTAAATAGTTAGCAAAAAAATTTTAAAATTAAGGTTAAAATTTTTAAATTAGTAATACAAAACTAATTTAAAATACTTCCGCCCAAAAGCTTTTGGTATCGATGATTTAGTTCTTGTTGTAAATTAGGAAATCTGGCTAAACTTGGCTCGACAGAAATTAGTTTCTCAGCCGCATCTCTGGCTAAACTTAATATTTCTTGATCTTCAACTAAGTTTGCTAAGGCAAAATCTGGCAAGCCCGATTGTCTAGTGCCTAAAACTGCTCCAGGCCCGCGAAAACGCATATCCATCTCAGCAATAAAAAAGCCATCTTGCGACTGTTCTAGTACCCCTAATCTTTGTTTGGCATCGGGGCTTTTGCTGCCACTCATTAGAAAACAAAAAGACTTGTGTTTGCCTCTGCCGACTCTACCTCTTAGCTGATGTAGTTGCGATAAGCCAAACCGTTCGGCATTCTCGATTACCATTACAGTTGCATTGGGTACATCAACCCCAACTTCAATGACGGTGGTGGAAACAATAATTTGCGTTTGGCGATCGCGAAAAGCAGTTAAGGCAGCATCTTTATCTGCTGAACTAAGCCGACCATGCAATAACCCAATTTGAAACTCAGGAAAAACCACTTCTGCTAGGCGTTGATGTTCTTCCACCGCAGCTTTCACATCTAATTTTTCTGATTCTTCTACCAAAGGGAAAATTATATAAGCCTGTCTGCCTTGGGCAACTTCCCGCCGAATTAGGTCATAAACCTTAGCTCGATCTTTTCCTGGTTTGCTCTTAGTTAAAATTTCCTGTCTTCCTGGTGGCAACTCATCGATCTGACTAACATCCAAATCCCCATGGAGAGTGAGAGCCAGTGTTCTAGGAATTGGGGTGGCAGTCATACTGAGAACGTGAGGAGATTCTCCTTTAGCCATTAAGCTTGCTCGCTGTTGTACTCCAAAGCGATGTTGTTCATCAATAACCACCAAACCCAAACGATGGAATTTAACGGGATCTTGAATTAAGGCATGAGTGCCAACCAACAGAGGCAGGGCTGATGTTTCTAACTGTGAGTGAATTTCCCGTCGTTTTTTTACTTTTGTCGAGCCGGTTAGTAGCTCGACTGGTAGGTGGAGAAAGTTGAACCAGTTTACTAACTTGCGATAATGTTGTTCTGCTAAAACCTCGGTTGGTGCCATCAGGGCAGCTTGATAACCAGACTGGATAGCAGCGAGGATTGCAAATACTGCGACCACAGTTTTCCCTGAACCAACATCCCCTTGGATAAGGCGGTTCATAGGATTGGGAGTGCTCAGATCTTGGGTGATCTCGTTAACTACTCTTTGTTGGGCATTAGTTAACTGGAAAGGGAGGATTTCTTGAAACTGCTCGATTAATTCGCCTTGGGGGTTAAAACTTGCACTTTCCTGGTTGGCTTTGAGTTGATGCCGACGTTGCAAAAAGCCTAGTTGCAGATAGAAAAACTCATCAAAAACTAGTCGGCGTTGGGCTTGGCTTAATAGTTCTCTGGTTTCAGGAAAATGAATATTGGCGATCGCATCTGGCAATCTCATTAACTCATACTGTTTTTGAATCTCAATAGGGAGAGGATCTTGCAGCTTTTTAGCAGCAGAAATTACTGCAACCACAGCTTTTCTAACTTTGTCGGCAGTAACCCCTTCACTCAGGGCGTAAACAGGCAAAATTCGCCCAATTTTTAGAGATTCAATACTAGAGCCTGCACTATCGAGAACTTCAATTTCGGGTTTATCTAAAGTTAAGCCATACTTGTTTTGTTTTACTAAACCTGAAGCAGCCAGCAGCGAACCACGAGGATATTTGCGCTTTTGTTGTTCTTGCCAACCCCGACTAGCAAACCGATTGCCATGATAAAAATTGCTGAGCTTAATTCTGCCAGTGCGATCGCGCAAGACTAACTGAAAAATAGTTAGCTTCTTATTTTTAGGGCTACTAAAACAACTGCAACTAACAACAGAGCCAACAATGGTTACTGTTTCTCCTGGTTCGAGATCGCAAATTTGTACCTGACGGGCATAGTCAAGATGATCTCTGGGATAGTAAAAGAGTAAATCCCGAACGGTAATTAGTCCTAATCTTTCTAGATAGCTACTTTGGCGACCGATCTTCGCTACCTTGCCCAACATCTGATCCAAGTTAATCTCAGGACTTAGGTTAGCCCCAGAATTAGATCCAGAAGAACTTGAATAACTAGTCGATTGACTAGCTACAGCTAAAGGTTTGGTTAAAGGGGTTTTTGGTTTAGAGACAGCATTGCGATCGGCAATTAATTTTTTTTGTTGATGCAAGAAATTACGAGTGCTGGTAACTAAGTTATTTCTTTGACTAGAAGTTAATTGGGGATAGCCTGCAAACTTTTGAGCATAGTCTTGCCAACGAAATAATTCATTTTTGGGAACCTGCTTCGGGGGTTTCCCTAAACTAAGACAGATAAATTCGCTAAACCGATATTGCTTCCCGACCAAATCAATACAGCCTCGCTCAGCTTCAATCGTCAAGGCTTTTTGCAATCTGACCCAATCCCAATCTTCAACGCTCATCATTCAGAATCTTTTGTCAGCAATAGTCATCAATTAACCTTTAGTCTTCCAACATTCTCAGCAATTTGCATAAGGATATTAACCACCGACTCTTCCTAATCTTCAGATTTAAAGATTATCTTCAAATCTTGGTTTAAAAATATTGCCCAATTGCTATGGAATTTTGCTATGGAATTGGTACTTAGTTAATTACTGGAAATGTTGATCGCAAAAATATTTATAGGAAGAGAATAACTAGTCCTCATACCAGCTAGAGCGCCAGGCAGCATCAGCTTCTGCCTTGGCATATTCATGGTTTTTCTCTTGAAACACTTGCTCAAGTCCACGTATTTTTTTCAGTAACATCCTGATTTTACTTCTTTGACTACTGAGTCTCGTGTCTGCAAATTCTATTTCAGATAAACGCAATTTTAGGAGGCTAACTTCTATCGCATTTTTAGGAAGGCTGCTAGCTTCTTTTCCTTTTGATCTCTTATCGGTTTCGATCACAATATTAAAAATGTTCGGAAAGCTAAAAGATCTATTTTTTCCGGAGCCATTCTCCCCTGCTTTAATTGCTATTTCCAAGACTTTGGCAGGAAGGCGCTTGGGCAAAACCTCAAAATCTTGTAAATGCTTATTCACCTTGCAAGAAATGTCACTCAATACTTTACGTATTTTGCTTTCCATTTTTTTGTGCCACAAAATAAGATGACGAGGATTGCTAAGGTCAATCTCCGTGATTTTGTCCACATTTTTAGTCTGAATGCTTAGACTTTGGAGTTTTTCCAAATTTAATTCCGCAAGATTTTCTACCGATATCTCCTGATCTGTTTGAATTACAATTGCCGTAGTTGGGTCTTGTTCCTCACTCGAAGCTAGCTCTTGCTCTTCTGTTCCTTCTTCTTCCTGTTCTTCTAGAGAATTCTGGGAATTTTCATCTAGTTCAGGGTCTTGATCTTTATTAACCGATCGCCCCAAAGGCAAGTTTTTTAACATATCAGCAATCAGGTCTAAATCTGTTTGCTCTTGGCTTAAGTCTTCTGCTGTCGGCTTCTGCGCCAGCAAGGAGGACATCTCCTGACCTAATTTCCTGATAGATTGCTGCAAATCTTGTCGTTGTGTCAGGGATAAAGCCACAAATTCTTCTGGATATACCTGAGTACAGAGCTGATAAATAGCTAAAATTAATTGCCTTTGTACAGACTCGGTCAAACTAAAAATATATTGATCGTAAAGAGCTTCTAAATCTTGCGATGATTTTACGACATTTTTCTTGATTTCAGCTAATTCTTGTTGAACTTGTCCAATAGAAAGCACCATACTAGCAGCAGTACCTAGACGTGATTAGTTATCTTGATTTACGTGATCTTGATTTACATAGTAGCTCATCTAAATTTTGGCAACCGAATTTTGGTAACGGAACTCCAGTAACTCTTAATTAACTTTTTTGCTAACTAACTTTTGACCAAGCTGGATGGTCAAAAATAGCGGCAATAACGCGAACCCCTCTAAGTTGGTTAGATAGAGGTAGGTGTCCTCTAGGGGCTTCTAGGCTCCAAATAAACTCGTTGGGGTAGCGAGTCCAATTATTCTCATCCTTCCACTTTATTTTTGGCCAGAGTTTATTAAAGTCTTTACCGACAGAGAGCCAGATTTTTCTCTGGACAGAAAAGCCAAATTTCCCTTCAGAATGTGCTTGCCAGAGCTGATCGATTGTTTGAAAATCGGCGATCGGGAAACTAGAAATTTCGGTGAAGTATAGCCATTTGCGCTCTACTGAAGCCTCGCCTGCTAGCTCACACATTTTTTGGATTGTAATTAAGTCTGCTTGCTGAAAATCTTGTTGAGCTAAAGATTGTTGCAGACTGAGATAATCAATATTTTTCTCAGAAGTGAGAGGAATTACTCCTTGAGGAAATTTTGCTTGTAAAAATTCTTTGGTTTCTGGAGTATTTGCCTGATACAAGGCTTGATAAACTTTTCCTGTTGATAAATAATTGGGGCTGTTTTTCTGTGCAGATAGCCAAGTCATTAGGGCTTGATATCCAGAATCACCAATTTCAACAATCTGGGGAATCAGCTTAAGTTGATTTTTTTCTGATTCTGATTCTAGTTGGGAAATCAGATCCTTAATGTCTTGCATATATCTAAATAATTTTCCTGGGGCTTAATTCCCCCGATCTAAACAGAGATTTCTAAACAGAGGCTAACTCTATATATTAAGTAAGCAACTTAAACATGTTGAATTTTGACCTACCCCCACGGCTAAAGCACGCTTCGCTCGTGGGATTCAAGGCTCTAGACTCACGCGTTCCTTTGCTGAGGTCTCCTCAGCAAAGGAACACTCGTCAAGCAGAGATAGCTATCTGAGATAGACTGACATCTCCTAACCTTAGAGTCGAAGTCCCGACTCTTAAAATATTAACTGAGGCGTTCTCATCCCTTCCATGCTTAGTGCCACAGTTGGGACAAGTCCAATATCTAGTACATAGTGACAACTTATCTAGAACATGGTCGCACTCTGAGCAAGTCTTAGAGCTTGGATACCATTGGTCTATATAGCTAACTATCTTGCCTTTTTTCTCTGCAACATACTCTAAGATCTTCATGAACTCAGAGAAAGCTAAATCACCTATTTTTCTTCCCCATAGTCGCTGCATTCCTTTCAGATTGAGAGTCTCAAAATAGAGATAATCAAACTTATCTGTTAACTCATGGGCTAGCTTCCAGAGCCAATCAGTACGACGGTTAGTTACTTTCTCATGAACTCTAACTAAGTTCTTTCTAGCTTTCTCCCTACCTTTTGAGCCTTTCTTCCTAGTTGAATGATTGCGGCTAGCCAACCTCAACTTTTTGAGTGATTGCTTGAGAAACAAAGGTGAGTCTATATTTGTTCCGTCTGAGCAGGTGAGGAAGTTGTTTAATCCGAAATCAAAACCTGCGCCTTTACCTGACATGGCTTTCACTCCAAAATCAACATAGTCAGTTACCACAAACATGAATACTTCTCCTAATGGAGATCGTTTGATAGTTACTGTCTTGATTTTGCCTTCAATATCTCTACTCTTCCAGAATCGATAAACTAACTTTCCTATCCTGATTTTATTTTCATCTAAAAACTTATATCCGTTTTGCTTAAGGGTGAATGATTTATATTTGATTCTTTTCCTAAAGTTGGGTGGTCTAACTCCTTTACTGTGGTACTTGAAGAATAGATCGTAGGCTCTCTCTATTCTGTCGGTGATATCTTGAACAGCCTGAGCGTTTACCTGTTGCCAGTACTCATTTTTTCTTCTGAGCTTAGCTATATGTTTCTGAAGCTTATTCTTATTCAAGGACTTACCAAACATTCGATAGAAGCGTTTATGCAAAGCAATACAGTGGTTGTAAATGTTTCCCGCTGCATTAATACTGCGATGCAAGTGCTTATTTCTCTTATGTTGATATAGCTTAAATTTATAAGTCTTCATTTACTCATTATAAAACGCTTGAAATCCTTGCTCTATAAAGATTCAATGTCTTTTTCGTATAGGGTTCTAGCACTTTTAAGTGCTAGCTCGTTTTTCTACCCACGCTTATAAAGACGTGGGCTATCAAACTTCGATGGTTTTTGTATGAAGTCAAGTCCAATCCTATCATGTTCATCGTGAATCAAAATGTCGCTTTTTTTTTGATTAGATTGATGCCCGAGATTAACTGAGAACTGTCTGTTTTATGATTGAATAGACATTTAAGTTTTATTTTAGATATCAACGAACTTATGGCTGCTGAAAGAACTCCACCCAAATTCGATCCCTCATCTATCAAAATCTCGAAAGAAGAAGGTTTGATGCTCTACGAAGATATGGTTTTAGGGCGCTTGTTTGAGGATAAGTGTGCTGAGATGTATTATCGGGGCAAGATGTTTGGTTTTGTTCATCTCTATAACGGTCAAGAGGCAGTTTCGACCGGAGTAATTAGGGCTTTGCGTCGCGATGAGGACTATGTAAGCAGTACTTATCGAGATCATGTTCATGCTTTGAGTGCTGGTGTTCCTGCCAGGGAGGTTATGGCTGAGCTATATGGTAAGGAAACTGGTTGCAGTAAGGGTCGGGGCGGCTCGATGCATATGTTTTCTGCTCAACACAATCTCTTGGGTGGTTATGCCTTTATTGCTGAGGGAATTCCTGTGGCGACTGGTGCAGCCTACCAAACTAAGTATCGTCGAGAGGCATTAAATGATTCTAGTGCTGATCAGGTTACTACTTGTTTCTTTGGTGATGGGGCGAGTAATAATGGTCAGTTCTTTGAGTGCTTAAATATGTCGGCATTATGGAAGTTGCCAATTATTTATGTTGTGGAAAATAATAAATGGGCGATTGGCATGGCTCACGATCGCGCGACTTCTCAACCAGAAATTTATAAGAAGGCAAGTGTCTTTAATATGGAAGGTTATGAGGTTGATGGCATGGATGTTTTGGCAGTTAGGGCTGTCGCTCAAAAAGCGATCGCTCGTGCCCGTGCAGGTGAAGGCCCAACTTTGATTGAGGCTTTGACCTATCGTTTTCGGGGTCACTCCTTAGCCGATCCTGATGAATTGCGCTCAGCAGCAGAAAAAGAATTCTGGATTGCTAAAGATCCGATTAAGAAGTTAGCCAGAGATCTAGAGTCCATGGGCTTGGCAACTGCTCAGGAGTTAAAAGCGATCGATGATAAAGTTCAAGCGATCGTTAATGAAGCGGTTGAATTTGCGGAAAATAGCCCTGAACCAGATGCTTCTGAGTTGAGACGTTACGTTTTTGCTGAAGATTAGAGGTTAGGGATTAAAGATTGTTGTTAATCTGCTTAGGATTTTAATTTTTAGGCATAATCTCAGTTGGAGGGAAGTTGAAATAAGTATTACTTCCCTTTGTTTTCTTTTTGTCTCAATACATCAAACCTAATTATCAGTTAGCTTAAATTATGAGTCTGCAAGTATTTGGTATTCCTAATTGTGGGAGCTGCAAAAAAGCTAAGCAATGGCTGGATAGCAATAAAATTGACTACGAATTTATTGACCTCAAAGAAATTACTCCTAGTTCAGAACAAATTAAAGATTGGGTTAATACTTTAGGCTTTAAGCCGATGCGAAATACTTCAGGGAAGTCTTATCGATCGCTGGGCGCTCAGAGAAATGATTGGAGTCAAGATCAGTGGATCGAACAGTTTAGCCAAGATGCGATGTTGCTAAAGCGACCACTCTTTATCAAAGACGGTAAGGCTATTCTCGTTGGTTTTAGAGCTTCAGAAGCGGAACTACAGAGTAAGCTAAATGGCTAGAAACTTTGCTTGGCAATTTTTAATAGATTACTAGTTCAATAAATTGAAAATCTTAAGCAGTAACCCTTAAGATTTTGTTTTAATTTGAGCTAAAACAGAATTTAATAATTAATTTAGAAATCTAGTAATTTAGAAATCTAGAAAATATCAAGTTCAAGAGCTAAGTTGGCAGCAGTAAAGACCCTCTAACTAGATAAATATCGCTGTGATCTAGTTATCAAGCTTAACTCCGCCTCGCTCCGATCACGAGTTGGTAACTGAGATTAATCCAGGGTGCAGGAGTTGAACCTGCCTGGGACGAATTATGAGTTCGTTGCCTAAACCGCTCGGCCAACCCTGGGGGGTAGTTTTTACGTAATCTGGTTTTTACGCAATCTAATTATCCATTATATTGGTAACTTGAGTAATTGCAATTCATTCATTCAAGAAATAAAGCGATCGCATGAATTTGAAAGTAACTTTTCTTCTAATACTCGCTATTTTGCTAATTATGCTTGGAGCAGGTGGGGTTAGTGCCTATATTGGCTATGTAATGGGGAGAGAAGCCCTTAAGGTAGTAACTCAGCCAGATGGTTCTCCAGAACAAACTATAGATCGCAAGAAACCCTTGGGTGGTAATCACAAAGGGTTAAGCCTCATCGAGGAAAAAACTATTCTGACAAATGTTTATAATCACATCAATAGTAAAAAAGCCTTAGCCGACCCCAATAGTTTTTTAGAAGAAGAGCCTGTTTTAAATTTGGCATCACCAGGAAAACAGATTGCTGCTGACGAATTTCCGATTAGAGCCCAATCTGAAGGAATTACTATTGAAGTTATTAGAGCGCGTAAAGAAATTCGTGCTGTTGCCCTTGATGTTAGTCTCCAAAACAAAGGTACTAAACCAGTTCGCTTTCTCTATAGCTTTTTGGATGTGAGAGATGAACAGAACCGACCTATTAGCGCAATTGTTGATGGTCTACCAGGAGAGCTACCTCCTAACGAGCGAAAGTTTCGAGGAACATTTATTATTCCCTCCACCTTGCTCGAAAAATCGCGTACTGTTTCTCTGACCTTACAAGATTATCCAGATCAGAAAATAAACTTGCAACTAGATTCTATTCCCGTTGTCTCAAAAACTGCTGCCAAATAAATTCAGCCTGCGATTAGAATGAAATATATCGTCAATTTTTTGTTAGGAAATGTTTACCTTCAGCAATTTTAGTGTTACTAATTTAAACCTAACTGTTTAATGACTGGACAAAATTTTCTCTTTCCCTGTCTCGGGCTATTCTCCTTAATCGGAATTAACGCTTTTTTTACAGCAGCGGAATTTTCAATTGTTTCAGTTAGGCGATCGCGGATTAGTCAACTAGTCGAAAATGGCGATATTCAAGCTCAAACAGTCCAATCGTTTCAAAGAGGAATAGATCGACTTCTTTCTACAACTCAATTAGGAATAACTCTTTCTAGTTTGGCTTTAGGGTGGATTGGCGAACCGACCATTGCCGTATTAATATCCCAATTAATTAAATCACTTCCTCTTCCTCCAGTAATTATTAATGGGCTTGCTCATTCTTTTGCTATTCCCATTGCCTTTGTCTGCCTAGTCTATTTACAGATAGTTTTAGGCGAACTTGTCCCCAAATCACTTGCCCTGTTGTACCCAGAAAAACTAGCTCGTTTTTTTGCCCCACCTAGTTTAGTTATTTCTCGAATTTTTCGTCCTTTTTTGGGTATTCTCAACCTTTCAACTCGGTTACTGTTAAGGTCGATTGGTATTAAAGATCAAAAACAGGCTTGGAATGAGCAGCTCTCAGCACAAGAATTACAGTTAATTATTAACGCCGAAAAAGAATCCACAGATCTAGAGGAATCTCAAAGAGAAATCCTCAATAATGTTTTAGAACTAGGAGACGTTACCGCTATCAAAGTAATGACTCCGCGCACAAAAATAAAATTTTTAAACCAGGATGCTACTTTTGCTCAACTTTTAGAAAAGATTAACAATGATAAGTATTTTCGCTATCCCGTTATTGGCGAGTCTCTCGATGAGATCATCGGGGTTATTGATTACAAAAGCTTAGTAATTCCCTTAGCCGCAGAGTTAATTCATAATGAGTCGATCATTACACCTTGGGTTAAATCGGTTAGGGTTGTGCCTGAAAATGCATCTTTAAAAGAACTGTTGTCTTTGATGCAGCGAGAACAGCAAGAAATGGTGATTGTTGTTGATGAATTTAGTGGAACTTCTGGTTTGATAACTATTCAAGATTTAATTAGCGAGATTATTGGCGATCAGAACGATCCTGAATCTGAGGAGACAAATATTTGGCAACAAATTAATGAAAATACCTATGTTGTCTCTGCTCAGATCAGCCTAGAGGATATCAATCGATATCTAGCGATCGATTTACCAGTTGGCGAGGATTATAATACTTTGAGTGGTTTTCTACAGGAGCAGTGGCAGAAAATTCCTGCTCAGGGCGAAATTTTTGACTACGATGATTTGCAGTTTACAATTATTTCCACCGAGAAAAATCGTCTTCAGCAAATTAAGATCCAACAGCAGTCAAACAATCTCCAATCTTTTGGCGATAATCAGATTGACCAAGATGATTCTTAAAATGTTGAATTTTTAACTAACTTAGTTAGTTAAACGAAATAGTTTGCTGGATTAGCCTAAGCTCATCGCGATGACCAGTCAGCTTGATGATCCGTTTATGGTCTGACAAACCCATATTTGGTTCAACGCTTAGCAGTACAGTTTCTAATCGACCTGCTTTGCGCCAATAAAACAATCCGGCTAAAGGTGCCAAGGATAATAATATCCAGAAAAATTTACTAAGGGCAGGATAGAAAAAACACAGGATCAGAATTAAACAAGATAGACCCAAGGCGGCAATAAAACTGAGGAAAACCGCTAAGAAAACACTTGGTTGCACAAATCCTTCAAATGTAACCTGATTTTTTTCTTTATCTAAAGCGGCTACTCGATAAGCTCTATCCAAAAAATAGCTTTGTAATTTAGGTAAAAAAACTTCTTCTGATTCTGAAGTTGGTAATTTAATCTGTTCCGTTCTGTCCTTAATCGAAGCGCGAATAAAAAAAGGTAACCCAATCATCATTAGGGTTGTCAATGTAAAAGTAGAAATAATTGTAGTATTCAAAATTGCACCAGAAAGTAATTAAACAATAATTAACTATTGTTTAATTATTAGCTATTTAGCCAAAGTTTTCTAGGAAAAGGCAAAAATAACCTAATGTTTACTAGAATTTTTTAAGCTCTTTCTGCATAGTAGTTATTGTAATAATGGTGAGAGTCCCCATTGCGATTAGCATAGTTGGCAATTACTCCTAGAACAGGAATGTTAGCCATTCTGAGACTATCAAGATTTTGCTTGAGCAAAGATCGATCTGTTTTGGCAATTCTGACAACTAAAACTACTCCACTGGTGCGATTTGCCAAGATACGACCATCTGCAAATCCTAAAATAGGAGGAGTATCATAAATAATCAAATCGTACTGGCTAGATGTTTTTAGCAAGTTCATTAGTTTTTGCATTCTTTGAGAAGAAAGCAATCTAGTTGGGTCTGGGGGAATATCGCCGGCTGTGATTACAGAGAAATTATCTAGATCCTGAGGGTGCTGAGTTGCTTCGGCAATTAGCTGTCTAAGTCCGTCTTCTTCTGAATTTCCCTGGATTGGAGCGGCAAGAATATTGCTTAAGCCCAGATTGTTTTCTAATCCTGCCCAATGGTGAACTTGAGGGCGACGCAAATCAGCATCAATTAGGAGAACTCGTTGCCCCATTGCTGCCGCTGCTTGAGCCAAATTAGAGGAGACAGTTGACTTTCCTTCTGAGGGAATTGAGGAGCTAATTACGATTGAGTTAATCGGGCTATCAGAGCCTAATAATCTGATATTCGTATTTAAAGAGCGAAATGATTCGGTAAAAGGCGATGCATCATAACGATGTTGTTGGTGTTTCTTCTCTTTATGAGGTGCATCGATTTCCTTTTGGTCTTGACCTTCTCCTAACTCTAGAACCCTTCCTCCAATTTGTAATTGGGGCAAAGAAGAGGGTTTTGATTCTTCTAAGGATTTTTGCTTGGCTGCTTGGTTTAAGGGGGTTAAATCTTTTTGGATTGGAATAACTCCCAGTAGAGGTACGTTGATATTCTCCTTGATTTCTTCGGATGAATGGAAAACAGGATCTAGTCTCTCTAATAATAAAGCTGTGCCAACTCCCAACGCTAGACCACCTAGCAAGCCCAAGGCAATATTTCTAGGGATAACTGGGGCGATCGCCTTTTCTTTCTGTCTGGGATTAGCAATCAACTGCCATGGTAATGCTTGTCTAGCTGCTTCTAACTGAAGTTCTTCCTGAGCTGCCAAAAATCGATTTAAACTTTCATTTGCTACCAGCAGTTTTCGTCGCAAATCATTATATTTACGAGTAGTAACTGGCATTTCTTCAATCGATTTATTGACCTCAGCGATATTTTTGGATAAGGCTTTTTTTCTAATGGTAAGAGTTTGAATCGCGTTGACAGCTTGAATGTACTGAAGATCTAACTCTGTCTGCAAAGCACTAGGAGTCGGTGTCGAAGCAGTAACTTTGAGATTTGGAGAATAACTACTGCCGAGAACTCTAATTGATTCCTGCTCTAAAAGATTAAGTAAACTGGCTCTTTCTTCCTCTAAGCCAATAATTACAGGATTTTGAGCAGAGAAACGTACTGACTCTTGGGCAAATCTAACTTCAAGAGCTTGTAGCTCAGTTAAAAGTTCTTGATAGCGGGTTGAAACGCTTAAATAACTACTTTCGATCGATTCTTGAGGTTTTCTTCCTAGCTGTTTCTCCAGGGTCGAAGATAAAGACTTTGCTTCATTCAATTCGCTCTGCGCTTCTAAGAATTTCTCTTCAAGTGAAACTTGTTTTTCCGATAGAAGTACAGCTTGTTTTTCAGGATTAATTAAGTTGTAATCTTGTCTAAACTTCTCTAGTTCTTTCTGGAGACTATTTACTCTAGCTCTAACTGTTGGTAACTCGCGACCAATGAACTCAATTCCTTGGTTAACTTCGGCTCTTTTTTCGTCCAAAGAATAGCTCAAATAATTTTTTAACAGTGCTGCCAAAACCGAGTCAATTTTTTGGCGATCGGAATCGACAAAGGAAACCTTAATAATTTTAGTATCGTCAATTTGCTCGACCACAAGCGGGGAACTTCTCTTTTTAATTAAGTCTTCATACTCCATCTCTGGGTAGTCACTAGACAATTTCGAGATAATTGGCTCCAGAGTATTAGGACTGGTAAGGACTTCAACTTGGCTATCGTAGTCCAAATTGCCTGCATCCTGACCTAATAGTGACAGAGGCGACTTGTCTTTTGATTTGCTGACAGGCTCTACCAAAAGCTTAAAACTACCTTCGTAAATGGGCTTTTGATTTAAAGTCCACAAGATAGAGGCTACAGTTATTCCCGCTGTTACTAGACAAATTAAGCGAAAACGATGCTTAAAAACAGTAATAAGCTGCTTGAGGTCAAGACTATCTTCTTCTTCTTCAACATTTAAACTAGGTTCAAAAACTGGCAGGGGGTAGCTGTACAAGCCGTTACCATTACCATTACTTTTTCCGTTGAGAGAAGGATAAACAGACTCATTAAGGATTTCCTTTGGCATACTTCTCCAGTCCTAAAACACTTTTCTTATTTTCTTGGCAACCATAATCTAATTTAAAACCAAGTTAGTCAACACTAAATTAAAAATCTGTTTAAGCCACTTTACAATTTCCATGTAAAGCAGCTTAAAAGAAAAATGTTTAAAAACCGAGAAGAAATCTAAAGATTCCCAAGGCTCCGCCGACAGGACTGACTGTATCGGTAACTGATGTAAAGCCAGAACGACTAACAACTACTACGTCTTGATTACGCAAAGTAGGATTATTTTCGTCGTCAATACCTTTGGAAAAATCAACGTTTATTTTCCGTTTATCTACGGTGCCATCTGGTTTGAGTCTAACTAGCTGAACTGAACCTTTCTTAGCTCTGGCAGAATCAAAGCCACCAGCCGCTAAGATCGCTTGGTTTAATGGCGTGTTAGGAGGAACCATTTGTGCCCCTGGATTAACTACCTCGCCAACTACATTAACTGTAATTTCGTTTTGGAAAGTAGTGAACTCTGTCAAACCTGTGGCAATACTGTCTGCTTTAGGGATAATAATGCGATCGCCTTCTTGTAAGATGACGTCTTTGCCTATATCAGCAGATTTGATTAATTCCCAAAGATCTACGGCTAATACCTTTTGTTGTCCATCCCAAGTGCGACGGCGAATTTCGATCTCCTTAACGTTGGCAAGAGGCTTAATTCCTTGTGCCTGTTCAATTGCCTGGCTAAGACGAGGAGGGAAAGAGTCTTGTTGAACATTAAGCCCGTTATTACCTCCATTGTTTCCTCCATTCGCTAATCTTTCAGGGACTATTGTATGAGAACCAGGGCGGTTAATTTCGCCGACAACTGCCACTTTAATTGGTTCATCGACCTGGATACCGAAGCTAGCTTCTGCAAGCCTTGCCAATTCATCCGTATTAAGCTCATCGACGGTAGGAATGAAGATAGTGTCACCATCTCTAAGGGAAATATCTTGACTGAGTCTACCTTGAGTCAAAAGAGTCCATAAGTTGGAAGAATAAGCGACTTCTCTTCCCTGAACCATTCTTGTAACCCGAACAGATCGAACGTCGGCAATTGTGGTTACGCCCCCTGCTCGTTCAATCATGTCAGTAACGCTAGGAAAACTAGGATTGGCGGGATCTAGAGGAATCTCATAAGACCCTGGATTATCAACCTCTCCAGAAATACCAATCTTCAGAGGTCTAGGTGCAATTAAGCCAACAGTGACAAGAGGACGTTTAAGGTAGGTGGAATATTTCTTGGAAACCACACCAGAAGCCTCTTTGAGAGTTAAGCCAGAAACTTTAACATTTCCAACCAAAGGTAAACTGATTGTGCCATCTACCAAAACGGGATAATCACCGCTATACTCATCAACCTGAAAAATATCTAGTCTGATTTGGTCACCACCACCTAGGGTGTAGTTAGATTCTGCCGATGCTTCTGAAGGCGCCCTTTCCGCTGGAATTGCAGGGGGTAAGTTCCTTGCGGGTGCTGAGGAAGGAACTGTTTTTTTGGTGGGGGTGGAAGTAGGAGTTGGTCTCCTATTATTTCTCTCAAAATCTTCAAGAGAAGGAAATGGTCTTCTGGTAGGATCGGGTGATCTATCTTGTGCGCTGATGGCTGTGGGCTGAAGTACTATTAATAAAGAAGCCGCAACTGTCATTAAT
This sequence comes from uncultured Xenococcaceae cyanobacterium, assembly GCA_937996665.1. Taxonomy (GTDB): domain Bacteria; phylum Cyanobacteriota; class Cyanobacteriia; order Cyanobacteriales; family Xenococcaceae; genus Hyella. The sequence continues at coordinate 19,459 of CALKUU010000251.1, forward strand.
TGACTAGTTTTGTTTAAAATTAACTGATACAAAATATGGTTCATTTTCATAGAAATATAAGAATTTATTAGGTACGTTATTGCAACCAGACTGGATTTTTTATTATTGTCTCCTGAAGTTAAAATGTCGAAAGCGAAAAAACAAAAGTTCCCACACTTGTTGGGTTCTAAATGGACTGCTCAACAAAAAACTTGGGGTTGGAGGCATTTTCAAATAGTTAACCGTAGCAATCAGGGCAAATGGGTATTTGCTGAAATGGTTGCGTCTTGTGATCCCTCAACACGCTTTTGGATTAATGCGAACCAGTTAAAAGACGACTCTTTATGGTGTCCTGGATGGAAAACCTTAAAAGAAATTCAATAAACTAGATTCCTACAAATCTAGAATAGCGAATTTTGTTATCGTTTTTGTTCGCACTTGAGCCTTGCCAAGTCTTCTTTATCTTTTCCTTAAACAATTGCTTCGCAAAATATTAACATTATTCTTGACAATTGCCTTGTCATTGCCATTGTCATTGTCATTTTTACCCTGATTTTTCGTTTATCTATGAAAACAATTGCTGTTGATATCAATAGTGTTTCCAAAATATATAATAAGGTACCTGTCGTTGATAACCTTTCTTTGCAAATTGAGCAAGGGGAAATTTTTGGTTTGCTTGGACCAAATGGTGCTGGCAAATCAACTACGATTAGGATGCTAATTACCCTAGCTCAGCCTACTCAGGGGGATATAACGGTTGCTGGCTATGGAACTAGGGTGCAGCCGGGCTTGGTCAAAAGAAGTATAGGCGTTGTTCTGCAACAAATCAGTGTTGACGGAGATTTATCTGTTTGGGAGAATTTGGAGTTCCATGGCAGAATGCACCATATTTCTAACCCAGAAAGACAGCAAAGAATTGACTATTGGTTGGACTATGTTGGACTAGCTGCTAAGCGAAATGATTTGGTCAAAACTCTTTCTGGCGGGATGAAACGTCGTTTGCAAATTGCCAGGGCGCTATTGCATGAGCCAGAAATTTTGTTTTTGGATGAGCCAACAGTTGGCTTGGATCCGCAAACTCGTCGACGCTTGTGGGAAATTATTCAAGATCTCAACAATAAGGGGATGACTATTCTGCTAACTACTCACTATATGGAAGAGGTGGAATTTTTATGCGATCGCTGTGGCAATGGTAAGCCAGGTAGAATCGGCATTATGGAAGCAGGAAAATTGATTGAGTTGGGTACTCTTAGGGCTTTTCAAGAGCGCTATGGTCAGGCGATCGCTATTTCTCAGCAAGGAGACAAAATTGATTATCAATTCTTTGATGATGCGATCGCTGCTAATGAATATTTAGAATCGTTAGCTGACAAAACAGGAGTCATGGTTCGTAATTCGAACCTAGAAGATATCTTTGTTCAACTCACTGGGCATCAACTCAATTAACCATTAATCACTACTACAATTAACCATTAATCACTACTAACAATTAACCGTCAACTTCAGCTATTTCAATAGTCCTTTGTTCAAAATCTTTAACCAAAAAATTCAAAGGACGATCTCGACGAATTTTGTACTTTAAACGTCGAGACTGAATTTTAAGTAATAGTGTCTCTAGGCAAGCGCGGTCAAAACATACATGACGCTGACGATCTTTATAGCCATCACTAGCGCCAGAAATAATGTGAATTTGGGTGTTCTTTTTGAGCTGATACCATAACCCATCGGCGGGGTTGACTCCGGTAGAAACGGGGTTAACTGACATGTACATGGGATCTAGACCCCCAGCTCCCATTCCCTGCTCATAGTTATAGTAGTAGTGCAAAGGAACATCAGCCGCAGGCAAATTTAGCATTCCCTCATAAAATTGTTGAGCAATTTGCATGTCAGAAACCATAACCGTATAGACTTTGGGCGCACTAGAGAGAAACATCCACATTGCGCCACCGTATGCTACCAAGAGCATAACCATAATACCCTGAGTGGAAAAAAGGCTATCTATAGGAAGAGAAGGTAAAAAAGCTCCTAAAAAACTATCAGTATGAATCAGTAATAAATTATGAAACATAAACTTTGATGATAAATTTGCAATCAATAATTTGGTGTTCTAAAATCCAAGCTGTTTTAATTAAAACCAGCTACTTTTATTGATTATATCTAGCAAAGCAAATTAACCAAATTGATTTTGTGGATTTTGGATAGGTAAGCTTTCTTGCTCAGAGCTTTCTTTTTCAACGCTTTCTTTCTCAAAGCGATCGCTCACTTTTCTTAAAACGCCATTAATAAAACGAAAACCTTCGTCGTCTGAATATCGCTTAGCCAATTCAACAGCTTCATCAATCGCGACCCTAACTGGCACTTCTAAAAATAGAATTTCGGCAACCGCGATCATCAGAATATTCCGATCTATTTTTGCTAAGCGACTCAACTGCCAAGCAACCAGCACCGACTCTAGATAACTTTCAATCGTCTGACGCTCTTCGCGAACTTTATCAATAAGAGCGATCGCGTATTCTTTCACCTCTACCTTGTTAGATAGCTGGACGAACTCAGGGATTTCGATTGCTGTACCTAAGCGATTAATCGCCACTTGGGTTAACTTGACCGCATCAGAAACCATTGTTTTAGAACTTTCGAGATCGCTGGCGCGGGTATCACTACTCAAAAGTCTCTCTTCACTACGCTTAGTTTCAGTCGAAGCCAATTCTAAAATATCTTGAACTTCAGTAGTCAAAGTCCTTACCGCACTCAAGACAAGTAGACCTAAGTCCTCTTGTTCAAGATTGGAATTATTTCTAATCTGACTAACCCCTAAAAGAGCCAGTTCACGAGCAATACTTCGAGGTTGTTTACGAGGTGGCATAAGTTATATGGCAATAAAGCTGAGTTTAGGAAAATTCTTGAGAGCAAAGAATCAAGATTGGAAGAAAGATAACTTAAACCTCTATCTTAAGCTTCTTCAACAGTAGGGCTAGGGCTTTCTAAATTAATTGGGGGATAAGTGCCCGGCATTATAATTGGAACGCCAGAATTTTCGTTTCCAGGGTTTACAATACCACCAGAAATCAATACTTTAAAAGCATCTTCTATGGAAATGGCTAAATTAATAGCCTCTTGTTCTGGAACAATCGCGTACCATCCAGAAGTTGGGTTTGGGGTAGTAGGAATAAAAACACTAATCATCTTTTCGGGTAAGTGAGACTGAAGTTGAGCGCTAACAGTCCCTGTTACAAATCCTAGCGTCCAAACTCCCTTACGAGGGTATTCCAGCATTACTACCCGACGAAATTTGTCCTTAGAGTCCCTCAGCAAAGTTTCCAATATTTGCTTAAGAGTCTTATAAACTGAACCAGCTAGAGGAATTGCCTGTAAAAACTGTTCCCCAAAATCCAACAACCATTTGCCAACTATATTTCTTGCCATCAAACCGATAACAAGGATTGATAATAAAGGAACAGTCAGCCCAACAGATAGATTGAGTAGATTAGTTAGAATCGGATCTAGTCCATCAAAAGGATTTATTTGCTTAGGGATAAGTGTCAACAAATCCACTGACCATCTGGCTACAGTAATTGTTAGCCAAATAGTTGTAGCCAGAGGAATAACAACTAAGAATCCTGCAATTAAATCATTCTTTAAACTTTGCTTAAAGCTTTGAAGCACGGAGTAAAAACTCTCCTTTTATTAATAAATAAACTAGCTATCAAGACCACTGAATTTTCGCACAAGCTGCTTGAAAATGTGGTGATTTCCTAAATGTATCGTCAAAATAAAACTCGCGATAAAACATTTATGCCTCTAATCAAGATAACAAAAGTTTAAGAATCAGGCTGGATTGATATTTCTGATAGCGGTTTCTGCTTGATTTAGGTTTGAACATAAACTAGTAATTTAATGCACAAATGTTAATTAGGAATTTGCTGAGTTTGGCTAATTCAAAGAGACTACTTCCTCTATTTTCTAACCATTTGGCACTAATATCTAGTCGATTTCTAATTTTTAAGTTTCTTTCGCATTCTGTAACCCGAATCGACCAATAGTTAAATAACCAATAGCGAGAAACAGACTACTTAAAGCAATACGAATTCCCTCTTTAAGAGCATCAGTTTTCGCTCGACCTTTCTGAGCTTGTAGTTCTTCTTGTGACTCATTTAATCTTGTTTGTAATTCCTGAGGATTTTTCGCTAGATCTCGAAAACTCTCTAGTTGCTCTTTGTTCGCTTCTAGACCTTTAATTTGTTGTGAATTTAGTTTTTGTCCTTGAAACTCTTCGTTTTTAATTGCCGACTCTATATCTTTAATATTTTGGTCTAACTGTTGAAGACGTTGGGGATCGCTTGCTAATGAATTTAACTGAGCAAACTGTTCACTTATTCTTGTTTCTGCCACGCCAATGCTTTGCTCAATATTTGCCACTGCCTCCGTACTAATCTCTCCTAAATTGAAAAGCTGTACAGGCAGTAAAAGTAGGAAGATGAGACCTAAAATCAGGGACAGGAATAATGCTATTGATCTGAGAGGAGAAGAGCCAGATTTAGCTGTATTTTGGTTTTGAATCCAGTAACCGATCAGAATAAGGGATATGCCTACCATGGGCACAATTCCTCGATCAACAATTTGGAGAGTAAAAGGAATTTGCCATTGAGAATTCAATGGTTCGAAGGGGATTAGTAGCGAAATGTAGTCAACTAAGGATGAGGTAATTAGGACAGTTCCCGCTGTTTTTAGGCAAAGGGAAGTAAATTTAGATGTAGAAGAATCACTCATAGCTTTTCTTGATAAAACTAATTGCTCGAAAGGATTATATTGCCTCAGAATCTAGCCTGCTCATCTTAACCTCTTTGTGACTAGCTCACCAGCCAAAAGTAGTGCCTAATCCTACTTAAAGATCAAGACAATACTTAAATTTTAATTTAGAAAAGGTAATCCAATTTTAGAATCGACATAATGAAGAGTCAGTTTTATAGACAACTTTAGTTTTAATAGGAGAAAGATGTTGGTAAAAAGTTCGGTTGAAACCCTAGCAGATAAGGTTGCTCTAATTGCGAGAGCGCAAGAGATTATTTTAGAAAAAATAGAGTCGGTGATTGAGGCAACGGGTATTTGCACAATAGCTTTGTCTGGAGGCAGTACTCCTAAACCTTTGTATGAGTCTTTAGCCACTTGCGACTTACCTTGGGAAAAGATCCATATCTTTTGGGGAGATGAACGCTATGTTCCTGCCGACCACGTTGATAGTAATCAGTTTATGACTAGGCAGGCTTGGTTAAGTCGAATTAGTATTCCAGATGTCAATATTCATCCGATGCCCACCAGTGGAATGAGTCCTGAGCAAGATGCACTTACTCATGAAGATGAGCTGAGAAGTTTTTTCAAGCTTCCCCCAACAGAATTTCCTGCTTTTGACATTATTATCTTGGGAATGGGCGACGATGGACATACTGCATCGCTTTTTCCTAACACAAAGGTATTAAAAGAAACTAAAAAATTAGTTGCAGTGGGGAATAAATCAGGTGAGTCTCGTCTTACTTTTACTGTTCCTCTCCTAAATAAGGCTAAATGTGTTTTATTCTTAGTATCAGGAGCAAATAAAAAAGAGGTATTAAACAAAGTATTTGCCTCAGATGAAGACAGTTATTTGTATCCATCTCGTTTAATTCAACCTGAGGGAGAATTAAGATGGCTAATTGATAAGGCAGCGGGAGAATTGTTGAAATAACGAAAATGATTTATTCTGGTTTATCCTGTTCTGGTTTATCCTGAAAATTCAGGAAGGTTAATCTTAAGAGAAGTAACTCGGATTGCTCTGCTATTGATAATTAACTGACGACTATTTATGATTACTTGTTCTAATTGCAATCATCAAAATCCAGAAGGCTCAGTTCAATGTGAAAGTTGTTATACTCCATTGCCTTCTTCTTCTCCTTGTCCTAACTGTGGGGCATTAGTCCAAACTAGCGCCGTTTTTTGTGGTCAATGTGGGTTTAATTTGCAGGTTGAACAAAGCGGTTCAACTCAAAACCAAAATAGTAACTTGGCGGTTGAAGATCCAAATTCTGATTTCTTTTTAGAAGAGGACTTAATTCCAACTTCGATTAATGCGAACACTTTCAATAGCCCTTGGGATAGCCCGGAAGAAGAGATTGAAAATTTATCAAAAATAGATGATAAACAGATAACTTTTGATGAGTTTATGCAGTTGACATCCGATGATGTCTCGTCAGAGCCTGCCGAGCAAGAGGCAGAGCCGACACTAGGTCAGGAGGAAGACCTCTCGGCTGATTTAAATGAGTCGGATGATTTAGAATCATGGATATCATCCCTTCAGGAGGAATCTGAAAAGCCGAAAAAAGGCGAAGCTGAAGCATTTCCTCAAGAAATTATTGAGGAAATACCTGATGATGTTTCTGTGTCGGATGATTTGAATTTTGCAGGTGAAACTTCTGCTTCTCAAATAGATGTTCCTGATGTTACATCTTCTAACTTTGCCCAGACAGAACCAACGGTAGAAATGCCAACAGGTGCATTTACCTCTGATCCGATTTCTAACGAAGAGACAAACTCAGAAAATCTAGAGCCGATTGAAAATAAGGTAGAAGCTGTAGCTGTTTCTGCGGCTGAGGCTAGTTTAGACAATGAAATTGAGAAAGAAGAGGAGAGTACTACTTCTTCCTCAACTCAGGTTAGTGAGCCAGAAGCTTCTTCAGAAGACGTTCCTGCGGCAGTGGATGGCGCTCAAACTAAATTGCAGCTCCAGAGAACGGTTTTGTATCATCTCCAGACTAAGACTGAAATTGAGATTCCTCTTAATTTAGTTTTGATTAGAATTGGTAAGCCAACTCAGCAAGTCTATCCTGATGTTGATGTTTCCGGATTTCCTAATGCGGAAGTTGTTTCCAGGGTTCATGCTCATATTCGAGTAGAGGGAGACGCCTATTTCTTGGAAGATATGGGTAGCTCTAATGGTACATACATAAATCATAGTCCCTTGCCAACTGGCAATCGTCATCGCCTTAGATCGGGCGATCGCTTTAGTTTAGGCAAGGGAGATTTAATGACCTTTATCTTTCAACTTGAAGGGAGTCTTT
>CALKUU010000252.1 GCA_937996665.1 uncultured Xenococcaceae cyanobacterium
AAAAGATACAAGGAGTTGCAATCTGAACTAGCAAAGATGAAAAAGAAACGGTAATTATGCTAATTCTGGTATTTTCTGAATCTTAATTGAGGCTTCTTCAATATTATCGCAAGTAAACTCCACCCTAAATCCAAGTTCATCGAGCATAGAGAAAAGAATATCTAAGGTGAACTTATCAATTTTGCCATTGACTAAATCTGAAATACGAGGTTGGGTAACTCCTAGCTTTTCGGCAGCTTCTTTTTGCGTCCAGTCTTGCTGTTCGATGATGTCCCGAATCATGATTGTCATGTCGGCTTTTAAAACAGATTTGCTGGCAACTTTGGGCGGTTCGGTTGCGTGAAAGGGACTTTCGTAAAATTTGAGTGCCATCGTTTTTGGAATGTTATGGGTTTAGTCTGTTTTCTTGATTATATAAAATTTTATATATTTTCTCAATTATCACTGAAGATGAAGATCGCTTTTTGGATCTGGGGTTGACAATATCTGCGTTTGCGCAATCCTCGGTTGCCACGCTCTGCTTACAACAAGATTTTTGGGCAGAATGTTTGGATTGGTTTTATTTTGTTAGCAGGGATGATTTTGGGCTATCTTGCCTAGCTAGCAAGTTTGTCTAATTAATATTGTTGATGAAGTATATCAGAAGAGTAATTTGATAGCTATTGACTTTAGCTTTAATGCAAGTTCTTACTATTGCGATCTCGCAATAGTAAGAACATTCTTCGTGAGTGGAAGCAGAATTAAATTTAGTTATTTTTATTTGGCTAGAGCGAATCGCGCTTTTATTGAGAAAATATGCAATAGGAAATGCAGGAGTTAGGATTGTACAGCTTTGATCAAAGGATTACATTCAGAACTCACGCACAAAAAAGATAGCTGTACATTTGACTAATGAAAGTTGACCAAAGAATACTCCAAAGAATGGATGAGCTAATGAAAGTTGGCGAAAAAGTTTTAAGTACAAAGCGAGAACCTCCTTCTAATACTTTTGGATTAAGTGCATCAGTAAATAGCCAAGATGCCCACCAGTGGTTTACTAGCGTGCAAAATTTATTGGTGAGAGTATTTGGCATTGATAGTGAGCATTACAAAAATTTTTCTGACAAAAATAAGAAAGGATTGAAATATCATCAAGTATATTGCGCCCAAGGTGTTCTTAAAGCGGCTAAAGATGATTATGAAAATGAACAGCTATTTGAACTGAAGAAAATAATTGAAGCAGATCTATTTGACGACTTTTTGGAACAGGCGACTAGTCTTTTGGAAGCTGGATATTACCAGCCATCGGCAGTCATTGCAGGTAGTGTTCTAGAAGATGGTTTGAGAAAACTATGTGCAAACAATCAAATTGTGTTGTCAGCAAAACCTAAATTAGATTTCATGAATGCACAACTAGCAAAGGCTGGTTTATACAATAAATTTACGCAGAAAAGAATTACTGCAATCGCTGATATTAGAAATAATGCTGCACATGGAAAATGGGATCAGTTTGATAAACAAGACGTGCAGGAAATGATATCTTGGATCGCCAAATTTATGGAAAACAACTATACCTAGTGGATATATGTAGCTTATATAAGATTAAAATACTTTTCCCAATAGCTTGAACTTATTAGTGATCACCCTACTCGACCCAGATCGCCCCCAAAACTAACCCAATAGACTAAGACATTAGCAGATAACCAAACTTGGCGAACTGTGATGAAGAGAAATTATAAACTATTGGGATACTTACTTTTAGGCATCGGGGCTTATGCCTTCCTCAATGCCAACAATACGGATTTATATGCGGAGCGGCATCCTTATATTTGATACATATCCGAGATCCTATCCACTAGATTCTGCCTTGTTTAAAATATTCCTCGCCAGAAATAACTTCACCAACTTCAGAATTATCACTCCATAACTTTCTCTTTGTTACAAGTAGATGAGACAATAAAAGGCTACAAAAACTTTTAGCTGTAGAGATGAGTTCAAACTGGATTAGTCGTGCCGATCGCTTAGATAAACTACCACCCTATGTCTTTGCTCGCCTAGATGAATTAAAAGCTCGCGCCCGAGAACAAGGCTTAGATTTAATTGACCTGGGAATGGGAAACCCTGATGGTCTTCCACCTCAGCCCGTTATTGATGCGGCGATCGCTGCTTTAGCTGACCCTCAAAATCATGGCTATCCTCCCTTTGAAGGAACAGCTTCCTTTCGCTGCGCCATTACTGATTGGTACAAACGCTGCTATAACGTGGAGCTTGATCCAGATAGCGAGGCACTTCCCCTAATCGGCTCTAAAGAAGGTTTAGGTCATTTAGCTTTAGCTTATGTCAATCCTGGGGATACAGTCTTAGTCCCATCTCCTTCCTATCCGGCTCATTTTCGCGGCCCATTAATTGCTGGCGGCAACATTTACGACATCATTCTTTCAGAAGAACAAGAATGGTTGATCGATTTTAGTTCTATTCCCGAAGAGGTGGCACAAAACGCCAAGATTCTCTATTTCAACTATCCCAACAACCCGACCACTGCAACTGCACCCCGAGAGTTTTTTGAGGAAGCCGTCGAGTTTGCCCAAAAATATCAGATTATGCTCGTCCATGATCTTTGCTACGCCGAACTAGCTTTTGATGGTTACCAGCCAACCAGTTTATTAGAAATTCCTGGAGCAAAAGAAATCGGGATCGAATTTCATACTCTTTCCAAGACATACAATATGGCTGGCTGGCGTGTCGGTTTCGTTGTTGGCAATTCCGATATTATTCAAGGACTTCGTACTCTGAAAACCAATTTAGACTACGGTATTTTTTCAACAATCCAAAAAGCAGCAGAAACGGCGCTTCAACTCCCTGATCAGTATGTCAAAGATGTTCAGGATCGCTATCGGACACGCAGAGATTTCTTGATTAAAGGGTTAAGCGAACTCGGTTGGAATATCAAACCTTCTCAAGCAACCATGTATCTGTGGATTCCCACCCCCAAAGGAATCGGCTCAACAGAATTTGCCTTGGATGTTCTCCAAAATACGGGGGTAGTTGTCACCCCTGGTAATGCTTTTGGTAAAGCAGGAGAAGGTTATGTGAGGATTAGCTTGATTGCCGATTGCGATCGCCTGGCAGAAGTTCTAACCAGATTTAAACAAGCAGGAATTAAGTATTAGAAGTCTGCCAATTTTGTTTAGATCTATGGGATGAAGAGTTCGGGATTCTGAAATTTAGCCCTTTATCCAAATTGGCTTGAAATAATAGTGAAAAGTGAAAAACCGATATTATTTATCTTTTCTGGTCTTCCTGGTGCAGGAAAAACTACGCTTTCACAATTGCTTGCCCAACATACCAAATCTATTTATCTTCGTATAGATACTGTGGAGCAGGGGTTACGTGACTTGTGCAATATTGATGTTCAAGGTGAAGGATATAGAATTTCTTATCGAATTGCATCAGACAATTTAAGATTAGGAATTAGCGTTGTTGCTGATTCTTGTAATTCCATTTCGCTAACTAGACAAGAGTGGCAAGAAGTTGCCGATAATTCAGGCGCAGATTACGTCAATATTGAGGTTATTTGTTCTGATAAATTCGAACATAAAAAACGAGTAGAAAACCGCCAAACAACTATCGCAGGTTTAATTCTTCCCTCATGGAAAGATGTTGAAAATAGAGAATATTCTCCCTGGAAAACTCAGAGGCTAGTAGTTGATACGGCGAATAAAGATATTGGTGAAAGTTTTACAGAATTAAAGACAATTCTGAAATTGCCGCATACTTAATCTTTACCAATAGTCCGACAAAGACCATCTCACGGACTTGCCACTGCACCGAATCAATAACAAAATTTGGAGCATCGTAATCAATGCTCCAAAACAAAATTTCGAGTAAGTAATCAGTATTTGAGCAAAGACCTCACCTACTTAGTCTTAAGAGTTTTCTTGAAAGCGATCCGCTGTTGCTTCTCGTGTTTTTGAGCAAAAGAGCGATTCGCAATTAATTCAACTGCAATTTTATTGCCTTCAGTCAGATATTCAGGCGGAATAGATAACTGACCTATATTAATAGTGAAAAAGTCACCATTTTGTTCGACTGCCTCAACAGGAACAGCTCCTTCATATTGAACTTGGTACTTGGATTTACCATTAACATTAGTCTTTGCTCGAACATTAAGAGTAAAGCTAGTGTCCAAAATGCTATTTTTCTTGGCTTTATCTTCAATAGTTAGTTGCAAATCAGAGCCAATTCCCGAAAGACCTCGATTTTTTAGCCTAGTTACATCTTTTACTTTGATCGCATTGAAAACTACAAACTCTGAGAGCTTATCTCTTTTCAACTCATTGGTTTCTAACCATAAATCTTTCGGAAAAGTAACTTGAGGTTGATCATTCTCATCTAGAGCGAGAATCACTTTTTCTTCAGCAAACTCAGCGATCGGCTGTTGCGAATCCCAAGCCAAGAGAATTGTATGTTCGTGGCGAGCAACTAACTCTTTATATTCATCAGCAATCACTGAACCTGGAGCCAATAAATTGGTTGCACCTTGATTAATTTCCCATTCATTTCTAGATAGGGTAAATCCTCTATCTTTTAACGCGCCAAAGGTTGTGGTGGTTTTAGGACTATCAGGCTCAAGGGATTTGTCCAAGTTAATGAGAGTTAAACTCCCTAATCTTCCTTTTCTGCCTGCTCTACCTGCTCTGCCTGCTCTGCCTGAATAGCCATCGTTGCATTTTAGTTCTTTCGTGGTGCAGCTATAGTTCGAGCTACCAGGTTTTCCTTTACAGGTTTGTTCGCTCCAACTGTAAGTAGGGCATTTGCAACCCTCTCCTCCTTGTCCGCCTTCACCTGCGGCTCCACCATGACCGCCCAAGGCTGCCACATAAACTTGTCTAAGATTGCTTTTATTAGTTGTGTAGACGGTTAAAGAGCCACCATTGCCACCATTACCACCGTCGCCGCCATCGCCTCCATGACCACCATTCGAGGCTTGTAAATTACTAGTTTTATTTTCTACGCTGCCATCACAAACAGCTTTATTTCCTGAACCGCCGACATTACCCTGTAAACCATTGTCACCAGACAAATCTAGGGTCATAGGCGTACCATCCGCAAAAACAGTTAGGCTATCGCTATTTTTCCCGTCTTGTCCCTTTTGACCAACGGCTCCATCTTTGCCTTTATCGCCTAGCTTATCTACATCGGCAGCCCTAGCAAGAGAAGCACAAAACATAGAATCGGCGGTTCTCCCATAAAATTGAGGAGCAGCAATTATCGCAACAGTAAGAGACAATTTACCCAAAAAACGCAATAGCATAATAACAAAAGAGGTTTTGACTTGGACGCACGATATCTATGTGCCACAAGATATTCTATTCGTCAAGATTTATTTACTAAAATCAATATTCTAATTCTTGCCTATACTCACAATTTTAGATAGCCTCACGCCACTAAAATTAGGTTAACCCTAAAAATAAGTTGTTCTTAATTTTGAGTGACAGTAACTTGGAGATTGAACTTAGATATTTAGAGTCTAAGGATCTGTTCATTTTGTTCCGATGGGTATTAGAAAAGTTCGGGGTTCCGAGTTCGAAATTTGAAGTTTGTTTATCCTTGTTATAACCATTCGGGGACTTAGTCCCACTCTGATGGGGAGAATGGAGAGAGTTTAAAAATTCCAACCCCAATTCAAACTTACTAGAATAGGATTGGACATTGATAGTATTAGCATTAACTAAGACCAGAGAAACCAGAGATTAACGAAAATCATGTACGAAGAAGACTTTGATGAAGACTTTGGGGAAGAATTTGCAGAGGAGTTTGACGATGATTTTGAGAGTGAAGAAATAGTTCAGAGAAGGTTTCCCAAGGTTCCTATCGAAAGAAGAATGGGAGCTTTTGCGATCGATTTCGTTGCAGTTTGGTTTATTAGCTCTTTTTTTGGCAAGTCCTTTGGGTGGTTATTTTTTTTGATTGCATGGCTAGCCATGCGTATTTTTGTTGTCGATCGCAACAAGGGTCAGAGCCTCGGAAAATATGCCTTGGATATGAAGGTCATAGACTATCGTTACAATCGAGTTCCTGATTTATTAACTCTCGGCAGAAGAGAAGGGATCGCGGGTTTTGGCGCAATGCTGGCTAGTGTTGGGCTACAAAATTTTGGCAATGGCTTGATTCTGCTGTTTTTGGCAACTCCTTTGCTTGTAGACTGTTTTTTGGCTCTTTTTGATGAAGCCTTAGATCGGTCTTTTCATGATCGCTTTGCTCAGACCATTATTGTTCAAACTGAGCGCGGCTATTCTCTAGATCTTAAATTAAAAAAATTGTTGGTGACAATTCAGCGTAATATGCGAAAATGATAATTTGTGTTTGAACAATGTTCTCGGACGGGAAGAAAGAGAAGCATTTGTTATCGATCGTCACTATAAGTAAACCTCTAAAAATTATCTCTAAAAGTCATGGCGAGCAAAAAAGGAGTCCGTATTATCATTACTCTAGAATGCACCGAATGTCGCAGTAACAATAACAAGCGATCGCCAGGTGTATCCCGTTACACGACTATGAAAAATCGTCGTAACACCACAGGCAGAATGGAACTAAAAAAATTCTGTACTCACTGTAATTCCCACACTGTTCATAAAGAAATTAAATAAGAGATCTTTATTTAACTTGGTTACAGTTAATCTTGGTTAAAGTTGATGATCAAGATTCTTGATCTAGATTCAACTCCAGCTCTAAAATTAATCAGTCAAATTAGTCAGTCAGTAATTCGGAAAATCATGGCATATTATCGCAAGCGTCTTTCCCCTATCAAACCAACAGACCCCATTGATTACAAAGATGTGGAACTGCTTAGAAAGTTCATCACCGAAAGAGGTAAAATTTTACCCCGTCGTATCACTGGTCTTACTGCCCAACAGCAAAGAACCTTGACCGTAGCAGTCAAAAGAGCAAGATCGATCGCCTTACTGCCTTTCATCAATAAAGAAGGCTAATAGTTATTTGACTATTGCCAAGATGAGATTGATTCAGAATATAGCAGAATAAACTGTTTAAACTTGTTGTTAGTTCGATGTTGAAGCAGGAAGCTGGTGGAAAAAGGAACACTGATTGAATTTAGAGTCCAAGGGACACATCGTCTAGCCGTAGCAGATCGACCAGAAGGGAAAAAGGACTGGATTGTAATTGACCAAGATGGTCATACTCACAAGATTCGTCCTCAGAAAGTTGATTATACGGTTAGTGGTAGTCTTTACGAACATTCTGATATCCCCAGCTTTAGAGACAGTGCTGAATCTTACCTGGAGCCTGATAGTCTAGAGATTGCTTGGGAGATCTTGGTAGAAGATAATGAGATAGTAAACCCCAAACAACTAGCAGAACTGCTGTTTTCAGAGCAAGAACCAGTTCCATGCTACGCTGCATATAGTCTTTTAAGTAGAGATAAAATCTACTTTAAAAAAAAGGGCGACGGTTATGAACCTCGTTCGGTAGCTCAAGTAGCTGAAATTAAGCACCAATTAGAGGTACAAACCCAAAAAGAACAGGAAAAAGAGCAGTTTATACTTCATTTACAGCAAGCTATAGCTGGAGAAGTCATTGACTGGTCGGATTATGAGCGCTCTCGATTAGAAGCTATTGCCAAAATAGTTCTTCAGCCCGATCTTAATCATCGTGCCGCCCAAGAGATGCTCGCCTCCGTTAACAAAAGTGCCGATCCACAAAAGGTCTTTTATCTTTTGGTTAAAATTGGTTGGTGGAGTGAACACGAAAACCTCTTTTTGCTTCGTAGCCCTTGTCCTGTTAACTTTTCACAAAAGGTGCTCAATGTGTCGCAATCTCGGCTTCAGTCTTTTCCAAATGATTCCGATGATGGCGATCGCCTAGATTTAACTGGACTAAAAGTCTATACGATAGACGATGAAAGCACTAGAGATATTGATGACGGCTTAAGTGTTGAATATTTACCAGAGGATCGAATTCGCTTGTGGATTCACATTGCAGATCCGACTAGATTGGTTTCACCCGGAGACGAACTTGATTTAGAAGCTCGTCGACGGAGTACAAGTATCTATTTGCCCACGGGAATGGTTTCGATGTTCCCTCTAGAGCTAGCTACAGGCCCTATGAGTCTGGTTCAGGGTCAAGTTTGTCCTTCTCTTAGTTTTGGGGTGATTTTGGATGAATCTGGGGCGATCTCCGAATATTCAATTACCCCCAGTATTATTAAGCCGACCTATCGACTCACTTATGATGATGTCGATGAAATCCTCGAATTGGGTTTAACCAATGAGCCAGAAATCGCCGACCTTTCTAAATTTGCCCAGCTCAGAATGAAGTGGCGTAAGTCTCAGGGTTCAATTCAGATTATGATGCCTGAGTCTTCGATTAAGGTCAAAGATAACGAAGAAATTACAATCACTCTCCTCGACAAGTCCTTTTCTCGGCAGTTAGTTGCAGAAATGATGATCCTGGCTGGTGAGGTAACAGGCAAATACGGCACCGAGTCAAATATTCCTCTACCTTTCCGTGGACAGCCTCAGCCAGAGCTACCGCCAGAAGAAGAGTTAATGTTGCTGCCCGCAGGGCCAGTTCGCTACTGTGCAGTTAGAAAGTGTATGCCCCGTGGAGAAATGGGCACAACTCCAATGCGTCACGCCAGTCTTGGTTTAGATAGCTATATTCAAGTAACTTCGCCAATCCGTCGCTACACCGATTTACTAGCGCATTTCCAACTCAAAGCACATCTACGCGGCGAAGAGCTTCCTTTTACTCTCGAAAATTTGCAAGAAATTATTTATAGCGTAGCCACCTCGGCATATGAAGCTACCCTCGTAGAACGCCAGACTAATAGATATTGGAGTCTTGAATACCTCAGACGCAATGCAGATTGTGTATGGCCAGTCATGGTCTTGCGCTGGCTAAGAGAAGAAGAAAGTTTAGGAATTATTCTCTTAGAAGAGTTGGGTCTAGAGTTACCTCATCGTTTTGATCGACCTGTTAATTTGGGCGATCGCCTAGAGATGAAAGTTAGCCTAGTTGATCCCCACCGTGATGAAATCCGCTTCCAAGAAGCGATCAGCGCCAATCTTTAAGCGAAAAGCACTCAAGAATCCTCCCATCTAATCGTTTACAATGGTTTTGCGATTAAGGGTGGTTTTATGGCAAATGTCGAGCAATTAATAAAGCTGAAGCAGGGTGCAAAATCTTGGCAACAGTGGCGAGATAACAATGGAAATGTTGCCATTGATTTTCAAGCAGCAAATTTAAGTGGGTTTAGCTTGCAGGCTGTCAGCTTAGCCAAAGTTAATTTAGCAAATGCAGACTTGAGTAATTCAGAACTAATTGCGGCTGATCTATCCAGTTCCGATTTAACCAAAGCAGAATTAATCAATACTTGCTTAAGCGATGCCAATTTGAGCAATAGCGTTTTGCATAATGCTTATCTGATCGATGCAGACTTAAGCAGAGCTAACTTAATTGGCGCAGATTTACGCGCAGCTCAATGTCAAAGAGCTAATTTGCATGGAGCCAATTTGATTGGCACTTCAATGAGGAATTCAAATCTCGGTCGAGCCAACCTCAGCAAGGCTCGCTTGAATCGAACTAATCTGAGTGAAGCCAATTTAGTCGAAGCTCATGGCAACGAGGCTGATTTTAGTCAGGCAATTCTTTTTGATGCTGAATTGTTAAACTTTTTTGGCTACAAAGCCAATTTTTACCGTGTTAAGGCAATTTCTAGTCATTTTGGTAAGTCTTATCTTGCCTATGCTTCTTTTGTGGAAGCCGAATTGGAACGAGCCGATTTTCGGTGGGCAAATTTGACCCAAACAAACTTTAGCCACAGTAACCTGAGCCAAGCAAAGTTGAGGGGAGCAAAGTTATTGTCTGCGGATTTGAGGCAGGCAAATTTACATGGTACCAACTTGAGGGGAGCAGATCTCACCAAGGCAGATCTACGAGAAGCTAACTTACTTGAGGCAAATATCGAGGAGGCTGTTTTTCGCCAGACTTTATTGCAAGGTGCAATTATGCCTGATGGGAGTAAGCATGGTTGAAAAAAGCAGGATTAAAGGTCATCTGAAAAGTAAATTAGATCACCTTGAAAGCAGGGGTATTTTTAAAACTTGATAAACATCAAATTGTTAATCATAAAGGTTAAGAAATAGTGGTTTTAAAACCTAATATTCATAATCTTAGGCTAAATTTACCAGAGCCTTTGGAATTAAGAGACAAGTAAGGCTTCTTGGGTTTTATTGTATTGATTAACTCCAGACAATGTGAGTAAGATCCCTAAAATTTTTTGTCTTTCTATGAATAAGCTAATCTTTTCTTGTTTGATGGTTACCTATTTCGCTAGTAACTTACTTTCTAGTGCAGTAGCTCAAGATAAATCCTTCGCAGGTAGATGTCTGTACCTCGATGAGC
Organism: uncultured Xenococcaceae cyanobacterium; assembly: GCA_937996665.1. Classification (GTDB taxonomy): domain Bacteria; phylum Cyanobacteriota; class Cyanobacteriia; order Cyanobacteriales; family Xenococcaceae; genus Hyella. The sequence goes on from CALKUU010000252.1 coordinate 10,405, forward strand.
AAGATCTTGAACAAAAATTCAAACCGTGTAAGGTTAACATTCAGCAAAATAATCTCGCCATCAATTTTGATAAATGGAAATATCAAGGCAGCAATAAGACAGTCTCCGGTCAAAGTGTCATGGAAATTGCCTCCGGAGAATATGCCAAAAAATTACTTTCGGACACGGGTAGCCTAATTAGCGGAATTTTATTTGCGCCTATCAATATTGTTGGCAAATTAGTCGCTCCAAACCGTGACTATCAACAATACATTATTGAGTACAAAAATACGAAAGGAGAAGAGACTGCGACAGTTCTCAATATCAATCGTTCCGATGCACCTGAATTTCAACAAGAACTAACATTAATCACAGGAAAGTTAATTACTTTTCAGCCAGGTCAAACTAAAACTACTATCGACGTTGGACCAGATTTTTAGAAATGGTTTAGATCAGTTTAAACCCATACGCTCAAGACTAAAATATCCTCAACTATTTATCACCAAAAGATGATTATCAGAAAAGGAGCTTATCTTCTTCTGGGAACTTCGTAAGTGAAAAAATCGTAAGCCAATTTAGTATTGGGAAATATAGATCTAGCCTCCTTCTTGAGATCATCAAGTTGGAGAGTATTACCAGGGGCATAGCGAGGACTAAAATGAGTCATAATTAGCTGTTTAACTCCTGCCAAAAGAGCCACTTGGGCAGCCATAGTGGAAGTCGAGTGAAGCCTTTCAAATGCCATCTCAGAATCTTGATGAGCAAAAGTAGCTTCATGAATTAGGACATCGGCATCTTGAGCCAGCTCGATCGCCGCATCACAAAAGACAGTATCAGTACAGTAAGCAACCTTTCTACCTTCTTCAGGCTCGCCACAAAGCTTTTGACCATTAATTTGCCGACCATCTTCCAAGGTGATGGTTTCCCCGAGTTTCAGCTTGCCATAAACTGGGCCTGGGGGAATACCCAAGGCTTTTGCCTGTTCGATATCAAATTTCCCAGGACGGTCTTTTTCGGTAATCGAGTAACCATAGGCAGGAACTCGATGTTTGAGGAGTTGACAATGAACAGCAAAGTTATCTTCTTCGTAAACTAGACCTGGCTCCACCCTATGTACCTTTAAACGATTGCCTAAGTTCATGTAGGAGTACTTGGCACAGGCTTGCAGATATTCAGACAAGCCTGCGGGGCCATAAATATCGATCTTGTGAGCATTGCCAGCCAAACCACTACTAGCGATCGCCCCAATCAGACCAAAAATATGGTCTCCATGCATATGGGTAATGAAAATTCTTCTAATTTGAGAACTTTTAATTTCACTGCGGAGTAGTTGATGTTGGGTTCCTTCTCCACAATCAAATAACCAAACTTCAGCTTTTTGAGGAAGCCTGAGCGCAACACTAGATACATTCCGTGATCGGGTTGGAACTCCTGAACTCGTTCCCAGAAAAGTAATTTTCACTAGTCATCAATTAGTATTTTTGTGTTCAAATTATAAAGCGCCGCGACCAAACAGTGTCGGACGCAGCGCTTTTAAAGTTATTTTTTAAATCTTTAAGGTCTTTATATAAGCTGACCTCATTTAATATATTTAGAATCTCAGACTTTTGGCAATTTCTTATATTTCATAATGTTTTCTTTATATTTAGCTAAGTTTCTAATTGTTTATTTTTGTAGCGCTCTATTTGCCTGGTTTGAAAGAAATACCGCACTGTTTAGCAATCCAAATTTCTGTATTACGAATCGAAAATTTGCGCTTATCAACCGAGTTTGCTGCCATCGGCTCCACGAGAACGGTGAACATTCCCAGGCGATTTCCGCCCACTACATCAGTAAAAAGGCGATCGCCTACCATCGCAATTTTTTGTTCTGGTAAATTCATCTCTTGAGCAGCTTGCCGCAGTTTTCGGCGTGAAGGTTTCTTCGCCCAAGCAAAATAAGGGAACTTAAGGTCTCGGGCAATACTGCCGATTCTACTTTCGCTTAAATTATTGCTAACTAGCCAAATATCTACCAGCTCTCGCATTTGGTCTGCCCAACTAGTTACCTCAACAGGAATAACATCGTCTTTAAAGGGAACTAAAGTCTCATCTACATCAAGAATCATGCCTCTTATTTGATTAGCCCTCAAAATCTCTGGGGTTAGTTTTGTCACAGTTCCGCCCAAGACAAAATTAGGCTGCAATAATGATCTTTTAAACATAGGTAGAATATAGGTTGAAAGAAAAAAGGCACTTCATCTTATTGGTTTTATTTCTCGTCGCTGAAACGACTCGGAATTACCACTGAATTATGCGCTGTCTATAGTTAAGTTCTGTATCTTGTAATTAGGGAAAACTTACTCCAGGATATATTGTTAAAATTAGTAAAGAAAGTAAAAGTTAATATAAAGTAGCAAAATTATGGGGCGAGTTGGGGTTTTATTATTAAATTTAGGCGGACCCGACAAGATCGAGGATGTCCGACCATTTCTTTTTAATTTATTTGCAGATCCAGAGATTATTCGATTGCCAGTTAAGGCATTTCAAAAACCATTGGCTTGGCTGATTTCCACTTTAAGAGCCAAAAAATCTCAAGATAACTATTTAGAAATTGGTGGCGGTTCTCCCCTGCGTAGAATAACTGAAGAGCAAGGTGTAGCACTTGAAGCAAGATTAAAAGAACTTGGTCAAGATGTCAAAATCTATATCGGGATGCGTTATTGGTATCCGTTTACAGAAGAAGCGATCGCCAAAATCAAAGAAGATAAGATCGACAAGGTAGTAGTTTTACCTCTATATCCTCAGTTCTCTATTAGTACTAGCGGTTCTAGTTTCCGTGTTCTCGAAGAGATGTGGGCAGAAGACCCCGAACTAAAAAATATTGAATATACGCTCATCCCTTCTTGGTATGACGACCAAGATTATTTAACGGCGATGGCAGACCTAATCGGTCAAGAGCTAGACAAGTTCGAGCAGCCAGAAGAAGCAAGAGTCTTCTTTAGCGCTCACGGTGTACCCGTTAGCTATGTCGAAGAAGCGGGCGACCCCTACCAAAAAGAAATTGAAAAGTGCACAGACCTAATTATGAAAACATTAGGTCGCTCCAATGAATACACTCTGGCATATCAGAGTAGAGTAGGCCCTGTGGAATGGCTACAACCATATACAGAAGATGCCCTAGAACAATTGGGCGAAGATGGGGTTAAAAACTTAGCTGTTGTACCAATTAGTTTTGTTTCCGAGCATATCGAAACTCTGCAAGAGATTGATATTGAGTATCGCGAAATAGCTACAGAAGCGGGTATTGAAAACTTTTTCCGAGTTCCCGCGATGAATACTCACCCTACTTTTATTAATTCTTTAGCTGGCTTAGTAATGAATGCGCTGGAATCTCCTCCTTGCACTTTTGCCGAGATTACTCGTCCCAACGAGAATATGAAAATGTATCCTCAAGAGAAATGGCAATGGGGAATGAGTACATCTGCTGAGGTTTGGAATGGACG
>CALKUU010000253.1 GCA_937996665.1 uncultured Xenococcaceae cyanobacterium
AATAAATAAGTTTCAATACCGGCTTTTACTAAAGTTTCGGCTGCGCAGGAACCAGCAGGCCCTGAGCCGACAACAGCTACCCTTAATCCCAAGATTTTTCTCCTGTATCTTTTCTCAAGCTAGGGGAATATTACCACGGACTTAATTGATCAAAACCGAGAAACCCCTTCAGACATAGAACTTGAAATACTGCTTAACAACTCTTGTTACACAAGTTAATAAAATATGAGCAATTACTTTTAAATTAATCAGATAAAAAGGCAAGTTATTGGCAACTTTTATTGTGGTTAACTTCCAGATTTATCTTCGGATTTGCCCTTTGTTTGAAGTTAATAAATCACTTAGAGATAGTTGGAAGAAGCAATTAGGACAAGAAAATTGGGAATACCTGGAGAGCATGGAGTTGGGTTGGGTCTCTTGCTCTCTGGGTGAAGTTTATTGGGAATAAATCTTTTCAGAAAAAGAGGAAAAGGCTCAAACTTACTTTCATAAAACGATTGGACGAAAAAAATAAATTATTAATTGTCATTTCCGAGTTTAGTTGTTCTGATTTCAGCAAAAATTGCTAGTCTACTTTACTCTTCCTTGGGCACGCTGATTTTTTGGATAAAGGGGTTTTGACCCAGGTGAGGTTAACAACTGTTGAAAACCCTGATGAATTTTTGAGGTTAGAAAGTTAGGCTTGTCGTCGATCTTGAGGTGAAAATGATTTTCCGAAAGAGAATTGGTGAGACCTCACTAGCAGAAAATATAACTACAAACATGCAAAATTTGTCTTTTTCTACAACTAAGCAAGTTGCCAAAATTGGATTGTGTTTGGTTGGAGCGACTCTGATAAATGTATTCAATGCTCAATCTGCTAGGTCTTTCAGCGTAACTATTGAATCCCCAACTTCTCAGGTAAGTACTAAAAGCGATATTTTTACAATTGACTTCGACGATAGTGGTGCCAGTGAAATTGATACTCTTGTTGAAGATAGTGTAAGCAACGCAGGGACAACTTACACCTATAGTAATTTTGATAATACTGGGAATAATGAATACTCTATCCCAGTTGCTGATCAGTTTGGGGGAGCTAATGGCTCGGGGCGCTACATTTCCAACAGTCCTGCTTCTGGTCCTAATTCTCAGTCTCGTTACACAATATCTATTGACCAAGATCAAGAGTATTTTGGGTTTTGGTGGTCGGCGGGGGATGTTGGCAACACTATAGAATTTTTTAACGATGGGGCTTCGGTTTTTACCTTTGATACAAGCGATATTCTAGGTCTTATCCCTAACTCTTCTGGTTCGACCATAACGTCCATAGATGGTAGCACTACTTACAATACACCAGATTTCTATGGAAACCCTACCACGCCATTTTTAGGAAATAATAATGGTGAACCCTATGCGTTCGTCAATTTCTATGCTGATAGCGGTCAGGCGTTTGATCGTATTGATCTATACCAACCTGATGGTGGTGGTCAATTTGAAAGTGATAATCATACTTTTTCAGCGATCGCACAGTCTCCTTTCGCCAATTCAGAGATTACAGTGCCATTTGAATTTTCACCTGGGTTGGGTTTATTGGTTTCAGGAGCAGGTTTGTTCGGACTTAAAATTGCTAAGCGCAAAAAATCAGCGAACAAATTAGAACTATAGTTCGTAATTTAAACGCTAATTGATTTGAGGTAATTAATCCCTGGGTAATATTCACTGGGGATCTACACTATTAGTAGCAAGCTTAAACCTAGATGCTCAAAATGATTGGGCTAAGAAACTTAGAATTAGACAATCATCTCAAGAACTAAGAGCTTAAATACTACCTAACGCATAGTGACAAACTCTTCAGCAGAGCTAGGATGGATAGCTACAGTCGCATCAAACTGAGCCTTAGTAGCGCCCATCTTAACAGCGATCGCAATACCCTGAATAATCTCAGCAGCAGCATCCCCAACCATGTGTGCACCCACAACCTTGTCAGTATTACCATCAACAATCAACTTCATCAAAGTCTTAACCTGCATATCAGGCAAAGAATAATACATAGGGCGGAACCTGCTGCGATAGACCTTAACAGCATCACCAAACTTTTCCCTAGCCTCAGCCTCAGTCATACCAACAGTAGCAGCCTCAGGAGTAGTAAAGATCGCAGTAGGGACATTATCATAAGCCATTTGCTTAGACTGACCACCAAAATGAGTATCAGCAAAAGCTCGACCCTCTTTAATAGCAACAGGAGTCAGCTCGATTCTGGCAGTACAATCACCAACCGCATAGATATGCTCCACAGATGTTTGGTTGTACTCATCAACAACCACAGCACCATCTCTAGTAGCGACACCAGTATTTTCAATACCTAATTTTTCTAGACGAGGTTTTCGACCAGTAGCAGCAAGACTAACACTATCAGCAACAACAGTTTCCTGTCTGCCATCGCGCTTGAAACTAACTTCTAAACCAGCATTAGTTTTAGCGATCGCTAAATCACTAACATTGTTTTTAATTTCAACACCATGAGCAGTCATTTGGTCTTGAATTTCGCTACGAATATCCTCATCAAAACCGCGTAAAATCTTGTCACCACGAATAATCTGAGTAACCTTGGAGCCTAAGCCTTTGAGAATGCAAGCAAACTCAGCCCCAATATAGCCACCACCAATAACAACAAGATGTTGAGGTTGTTGTTGAACATGAAAAATCTCACGAGAAGTAATTGCATGTTCAATGCCAGGGATATTACTAGGCTTAACAGGCTTACCCCCAACGGCAATCAAGATTTTTTCAGCAGTTACTTTGTGATCCCCAATTTGGACAGTATGCTCATCTATAAATGTTCCATAACCACGAAAGATTTGGACACCAGACTTATCAAGAAGTCGTTGATAAACCCCAGCGAGTCTGTTCACTTCATTATTGACAGCAGAAATCATGCGTTGCCAATCAAAACTTGACTTGCCAACAGACCAACCATAACCAGAAGCAGCTTCAAAAGTATCAGGAAAATGGGAAGCATAAACCATAAGTTTTTTGGGAACACAGCCACGATTGACACAGGTACCACCAAGGCTGTCAAATTCAGCAATGCCGACCTTAGCGCCATATTCAGCGGCGCGTCTAGCAGAGGCGACTCCACCAGAACCAGCCCCAATTACAAACAAGTCAAAATCGTATTTCATAGTTTAAAAACTGGTGAATTTTCCCAGACTCAAAATATTTTAAAGCGCAAGTGCAACTAATATACAAGTTCTAACTTATTGCGATATTAGACAATGCTGAGAACTATCGATTTATGAGCAAGACAAAATTTTAAACTTGATATGTTTGTCGGCTTTAAGTTTATTATTGGTCTTTTCTGATCTGTTTGTTCATCAGGAAAAAACTGAACATATTTATGTTAGAGACAGTTGCTAAATAGTTTATTTCTAAACAGCAAAAAAGTAGTAATGATGAGTCTAGTGAAAAGTAAATAGCTAGATTTTTTATTGATTATGCAACTTTTCTTGTTAAGTTTTTGCTATTTTGAGTTACTCAACTTATTTGATTGGTATTTGTTTATTTGATTTACTGCTCTGGATATTTTTTCTCTTAGGATGTGGATTATATTTTACTTAATAAAAGGGGAAATATAGAAAAACTTGCCTGTGAGCCTTGTACTTTTTTTAATGAAGTTAAAAGTAATTCTTGAGTAATTTTCGCTACTTCTAACGTTGTATTATATTTGCTCTATCTCTATCCAATTGAGTTGTTTTAAAGATTTTAGTTTCGTTAATAACCTAATTTGAAAGGATTTAGTCAATTTTAACTTTTGCGTATTGCTACTGAGGTTGCTCTTATTTAGAGCTAGTTAGTATTGACTTTTGTGATCTGAATCAATATCAAATAGTTATTTATCAGCTAATTATTTGGTCTTCTGAGACTCCTCTTGGTCATCCACATGATGCTGACGTACTTATATTTTTTACGCTAATGAACTTTTTAAATTCTAAGTATTTATTTAAATCTCCTCTATCTATTTTAAGCTTGAGCTTATTAGCTAACTGCATTGGCGGTTTCGTGTTTGCTAACTCGGCGCAAGCACAGTCTTTTACTCTAGATTTTGGTGATGCAGCAACGGGTTTTGATGGAAGTGGAAATGTAACTCTGGGTGATTCCCTAGATGCAAATTTGTTAGATGGTGCTGGTCAAACTATTGGCGGTACTCCCTTCAGTACTACGACTGGTAATGTTGGTAATATTTTTGATCCGATAGGAATCACGATTACTTCTGGAAACACCGTTGGTTTATTTAATAGTGTATGTACCCCCTTTTCTCCCTCTGGTGCAGTAAATAATAGTGCCCCCAGTGGTGCTCCTATTTGTGAGCCAGGTGGTAACAATAATGGTGACGATGACTTGGCTACAGGAAATATTACTAATTCGAGTGGCGGTCAGCTCTTCAACACAACACCTCAGGGCAACTTATTGATTGTAGAAGAAGGGGCTGGCAACGGCGTACCTGATGATCGTGGTAGCGGTACTCTGAACCTTTCCTTCGCTCAAGGTAGTGTTCTAGAGAATGTTGTTCTAGATAGTATAACTTTTGTAGATGATGTGCGAGCCACTGTTACAGTTAATTTTACCGACATGACGAGTGAATCTACCGTAATTGACTTTAGAAATGCTAATCCAATTACCTCAGGGGTTGGTACGCTCGAAAATGGTGCTGAATTTGTAGCGGGAGATAATGCCGTTGGGGTAATCGGCGGTTTTGATGATATGAGAAATGTTGATAATCTTTCTATTGCGTTCAGTTCTAGTGGGGGTATTGGCGAATTTGCCTTCTCTGAATTTACGCCAGTTCCTTTTGAGTTTTCTCCTGGTTTAGGTCTACTTCTTTCAGGGGTAGGTTTGTTCGGACTTAAAATTGCTAAGCGCAAAAAATCAGCGAACAAATTAGAACTATAGTTCGTAATTTAAACGCTAATTGATTTGAGGTAATTAATCCCTGGGTAATATTCACTGGGGATCTACACTATTAGTAGC
>CALKUU010000254.1 GCA_937996665.1 uncultured Xenococcaceae cyanobacterium
AGTAGCATAGACAATCCTTCCCAGATATAAATAAAACATCCAAGAATTATCATTAGAGTCCGAGATCGCCAATTGACCACTAAATTTAGTGTTTTTTAAAGACTCAAAGAACTCGAGTTGCTTACTAGCGTTGAATTGTGGAATTCGTTTACGAGTATTACTAATTCCATTTTTGACAGTCGTCATTGAAAGTTTCCTATCTAAAATTGAAATGATTTCGATCGTATTTGGCTAATACTTAATACCACCCCATATCAGATAGAGTTCCCTAAATAAACTAAAAAGTTATATCTCTATGTAAAAAAAATAAGTTATCAATCTCAAAAAAGTTTAAAAGAGTCTTCAATACTATGTTTTAGAGGTTTATTTTTACGATTTTCCCTGTTGAGTTAATAATGAATTAGACCTTTTGACATAGCCTTTTTAAGGCAATTAAAGTACATCAAAAGTTATATGGTGATAAGCGACTAAAACCAATATGCTCAATTAATAAAGCATAGTTAATAGATTTGCAATAAAAACACATTCGATATCTATGACAGAGAAGTAATTTCATAAAGAAATTTTGACAACAATTTAGTGTAGATAAAAGCTTTATTAAAAATTTTATCAATCAACTTCAAAAGTACAACTCTATTGCTCCACAATTTAAATTAAATCAGACCCCGCCAAAAGGTAATAGTAATTTAGGATTTATGGTTACGAACTAAGTTTAAATCACTAGTATTAGCTTGAGGATTGTGAAAATCATTCCTAAGAACACGACTATAAAGCAGCCCCAGCCAAGGATTTGCGAGAGAGAAGATACTTTTAAGGGTATGAAGAGTCGCTTTTGAGGAAGTAATCCTAATCCAAGAATAATCCCAGCTAAAAATCCACCTAAATGGGCAGGATTATCGACCACTCCTTTGGCAAGTAAGCCAGCTAAAAATGTATAAAGAGCAGCTTTAATCAACATCTTTGTATTGGCTTTGGGAAGTAATTTTCTTGCTTTAACGCTAAATACAAGTAGAAATCCTAGTAAGCCCATAATTCCTCCAGATGCACCAACAGAAGAAACATCAGGAATAAAAATCAGGCTACAAATACTTCCTATCAAAGCAGAACTAACAAACACGATGGAAATGAAGTACTTGCTGATAGTAGTCTCGATTAATTTACCCAATACATAAAAGGCAAAAATATTAAAAGCAAAGTGGAGAAGATTCCCATGTAGCAAAGTCCCCGAAAATAAACGCCAAAACTCTCCTTCTCTGATTGCTGGTTTGACAATTCCCGCAGTTTCAATTGAAGAAGGTATCTGTGTGAGAAAAAAGCAGATTAATTGGGTCAGAGCAACCACCGTAATACAAGCAGTTAGTCCTTTAGTCCAAAAAGCCTCGTTGTTTCTTACCCAAGTTGTATAACGAGATTGCTTGATGCGATCTTCTAGTTTTTGTTTTGTGATTGATTGGTTTGCTTCATAAAATTCCCAAGAGCTTTCAACAAAAGGAATCACTGCGATTGCTATCCAATTAAACAACATAACTTGTCTGGCTACTGCTGAGTCACCAGGGTTTTGAAAAAAAACAACACCCCAAATGATTAAATTGATAAAATTATTTGTTACTAAATGTTTTGTGTGATTTTTATCTCTTGCATTTACAGCATTAAATAGAAAATCTACTTCCTCTGGGGCAACTAAAACATTTTTGTCGGTAGACCAAACCAAACTAATTTTTTTATTTTTATCTGTTCTAATATTTTCAATTAAAGAAGGACGAGAACAAGACTTGAGTTGGTCGCCAACACAAAAGCCATATTCACCAACGTTATCAGGTAAAGCAAAGCTTTCTATGATCATCCAAGGCGCAACGTCAGAATTTTCTGAATTTGCTTGTTGATTGATTTTAATAAAAGCTGGTTCACGTGTTGGACTATGTTGGGACTCAATTTTGATTGATTGCTTGGGCTTGCCGTGAAACTTGATAGCCGCAAATAATTCTTTTTGGTTGATTAAAGCTTGATGAAGAGGATTAGTCTTAGATGTCAGTTTAAAAACTGTTTGCTCGAAATTTTTTTGTTTTTGGAGAAATAAAGGTATCCACAGAGGAACTGTAGAGTTTTGACAAAAGGTTCTGAAATATCTCACTCCAAAAGATTGATAAGGCTCGATGCGGTCTATTTCTGCCCAAGCAACAAAACTATTGTTACCCCACATGTCATAACCTTGAATCCCCTTATCATTAACAATCAAGGGATAAAAAAATGGCACAAATATCCCGTATATCAGGATAAATCCTAAGATAATCCCCGATAGCACTAAAGAAACAAACCAAACCGAATATTTTAAGTTCCCAAGGCTATCAATAAAAATGACTGAAGGTGGAACTAACAAGAATAAGTATATATTTGGTACAAAACTGATATACAGAGAATGTTTCACCGAAGAATAAAACTTAAGCTCGGACATAAATAGCTTTAAAAAAGAGGATAAATATGAATTTGTCGATCTTAAATTTCGATCTGATTAAATCCTAGCTATCTTCTTTTATCTCGGCTATGGTCGCTATCACATCAAAAAAGATGGACATCATTACAATATCCATCTCTAGCAAATTATTGACTAACTTTAAAAATCTAACTAGTAGCTACAGGCTGATTTAACCCAACTAATTTTGAGCTGAGATCCCAAAGTTTTTTCGCTTTACCTTCATCCAAAGCTTCATTAGAAACCTCTTGCACAAAAGACTTGCGATTTGGCTGTTGTCTGTTACCCCAACTGTAGTAAGCACCAGACTCTTGATAGCCCTCATCAGCGACTACTTTTGCTACTCGCTCTCCTGCCAAAGCTTGGCTGACATAACCTTTGGTGATGTTTTTCTGAAAAAGAGGAAAGATCTTCTGGAAGAGAGGATAGTGATTACGGAATAGAGGTGTATCGGCAACACAGCCAGGATATAGCGAAGAAAATACTATCCCTGTCGACTGATGATAACGGCGGTGTAACTCTCTCATGGTCAAGACATTACAGAGTTTGCTATCTTTGTAAGCCTTTCCTGGTTTAAATTTTTTGCCATTAATCATGGTGATTGGCTCTTTGAAGCCTGCTTCCATACCTTCAAGATTGCCGAGATCAGGTGGTGCAGGAATCGGAATTTTACCGCCCAACTCTTTAGGATTAGCAGTTACAGTTCCTAAAATAACTAATCTTTTATCACTAGAAGTCGACTTCATCAGATCTTCTAGCATCAAATTGCAAAGCAAAAAATGACCAAGGTGATTGGTGGCAACACTCAACTCATAGCCATCTTCGCTACGCATGGGTTCTTTGACGATCGGCAAATATACCGCTGCATTACATACCAAGGAATCTAACCTTTTACCTGTCGCTCGAAAATCGTCAACGAACTTTTTGACACTAGTTAGTGAGGCTAAATCTAGCTTGATAACACTATAGTTTTCGGTCGGGATGTTTAGTTCTGTAGCTGCTTGGTTGGTTTTTTCGAGGTTACGGCAAGCCATAATTACATGCCAGCCGCGATCGGCTAAAGACTTGGCTGCGTTTAAGCCGACTCCTGAAGATGCTCCAGTTACAATAACTGTTTTTTGATAAGTACTCATGGCTATCGCTTGTTCTTATAATTTGTTGTTTTGATGATTGCTAGTTGCATGATTGTTACTTTTTAGATTCTCATACAAAGGCAATCACTTGAACATCAACCAAGATAGTTGTTATATAAATCAAAATTATCTATTTTGAGAATGACTAGCTTAGATAGCAGAAACACCTTTCTCTTCAGTTCGGATGCGGATAATTTGCTCAATTGGGGAAATAAAGATTTTGCCATCGCCAATTTTTCCTGTTCTAGCAGCGAGGGATATTTGCTCGACTACTTGAGGAACAAGCTCATCATCAATTACCGCTTCAATTGTTATTTTAGATGTGAAATCCACTTTGTACTCATTACCTCGGTAGCGTTTGGCTACGCCTTTGGATCTACCAAATTTTCTGGTTTCAAAAACCGTCATGCCAACAACGCCAACGCCTAGAAGAGCTAATTTAACATCGTCTAGTTTATGGGAATGAATAATGGCGCTTACTTTTTTCAACTTTGATAAATTCTCCTAGCGAGATTTGGGAAAATAGTCTGATTGAATTTTACCGTGGCTATATCCTTGCTGCTAATTAATTCATGTTGCGTTTCATTTGTTTTAACTCTTCATCTAGCTCCCACTGTTGAAATTTTGATTCTAATGAATCATGGTCGCTTTTGCTAGTTTGGTTTTGACCTTGATGCCATCCTGTCGTGTAGCTTTCACTCTGGGTGCTAGGATTAGCTGATTGAGTTGTTTTTGCTTGTTTTGCTTGTTCTTTAACTTCTTGACGACGTTGTTGAATTTGCTGGAGCAACTCTCTTGATTTGGCTGTACTGATTTTCACTCCTTCCATTTTTCCCCAGACTTGATTGCCTTCACGCATTAGTTCGGCTTCTCGTTCTTGGGCTGCTTTCGCTAAATCTTCGCGTCCAGATTTTTGAGCTTTGCTTACTCTAGTGTGCCAGGTTTGAATTTGATTGGCGATCGCCAGGATTTGATCTTGGAGACTCTGTTCTTTTTTCTTGAGGTCGAGTAAGACCTTAAGAGTATCTCTTTCTTGTTCTTTGAGTTGTTCTTCGAGGGCTTGCAGTTCTAAATGGGGATTATTCCGTAAAAACTCGTCTAACTGATTTTCTAGAAATTGGCTAATATCTTCAAAAATGCTCATGAAACGTGCGGTTATTAATGGAGGTCAATCGTTGGTGATTAAGGGTTAAGGAAGTTGCTTACTTTGTTAGTTAGAGATCGCTTTTCAAGTAAGTTTTTGGTGATTATTTACCGTCTTAGTATTTATCAATAGTGTATGCATAGTTTTTCTTGTGATCAAAATAATAGCTAGCAATTGAGCAATAAGGCTAATTGTGAAGGGGATAAATCCAGGGATAAGTGCTGGAGCTATGAAGGTGAAATTTGTTGCGATCGCTGAAGGAACAAAAACCCCTAGTAGCAATAGTGACTTGTTAGTTAATTGGGTTCGCTGGTGTTTGAGATTGAGCCACTGCCAGAGGGTGGCAAATAGAAAAAGTAGGCTCAATTGAAAAACTAACTGGCTCAAAATTGAGAATGATTGATTGTTGCTGGGAAAAATAATCAGAGATGGCACCACATAGCAGGAAATGATTAGTAAATTAAGAGCGATCGCTAAATTCGCTGGGCTAGATTCTCCTAAAATTAAATCCTGCCAGAGTGAATATTTAGCAGGGGAATCTTCTTCCTGAGCATAAAAATCTGTCTGTCGATTATGCAGCCAGTCTTTTAGTTCATAATGACTTGGGCTAAGGCTAAAAATGAGAATTAAGCCAAAAATCATCAGAAAAGAGCTTAAGCAACCAAAGTTAGTGATTAAAGTCTTTGGACTAGTAGTGTTGAGGGTTAAACCCAAGGCAAAGAGTGCTACTTGAAAACTTAACCAATAACTTTGTTCTTTGCTAATTGAGCTTTGTCCAGAATTGTAAAAACGTCGTTTGATTCCTTGCCAAAACCAATAGGCTCCGATTAGAAAGTTAGCAGTAACTACGCCTAATCCTAAACCGACTGATTGCTGCAAAGATTGACCATAAATAGCAAGATTAGCAAGTCCGATGGGCTGACTTAGTTGGAGTTCGATCTGTTTGCTGTGAGCAAAGATTGCTGAGAAAAAATCAAGGTTGTCGTAATTGAAATAGTGAATGGGAATTGCTGTAATTTGACCGAGATAAGTGATTAAATTGAGAGGATTGCAGAGTAGTAGCCAATCACCAACATTGCCAAAACCATTGTGATTGCCACTGCTATTTAGACAAGCTGTGAGGACAAGAAAACAAGCGATCGCAACTGTAACTAAAGCGACTCGATTGTGATTACTTTTAAGATTTTTGCTGGCGATGGGCTGGAAAACACCCCATAAACCCAGACTATAGAAAAAGGCACAGCTAGCGATAATTGCTAGATCAAAGGCAATAAGTAAGGATAAAGGGATACCTGCTTGTAAGCCCGCAACTAACTGTAATGGCAACCCTGCGGCAATAAAAATATAGAGCAGGATCGGCGCACCAATGACTTTACCGAT
>CALKUU010000255.1 GCA_937996665.1 uncultured Xenococcaceae cyanobacterium
ATCTAATAACTACTCTTGTGAGTATTAGTCCCATAGAATCAAAAATTATTTTTTGCCAGCCCATCAAGTTTTATAAACACTAGAAACTCAAGAATATTAGGAGTAAAGACTTCTAATTACTTAGAAAAGCACGATCAAGATCGCACTTTTTCTCATCAACAATAACTATTATCGAGATGAGTTACTTAAGAATTTGACTTAGATAATGAGATTTAATTTGCCGACAATTAAGCGTAAATTGAGAATACGGCTTTGGAGCTTATGCCTCTTTACCTTTATCCTCTTATGGTTTTACCCCATTAGTTATGGTCTAATCCGCTTAGCGAAGCTAGTTTTAGCTGTTCTGATTTATTCTGGTTTAATTTATTTGAGTTGGCACCGTTATCTATCTCGACTAGTAGTGATTTCCCTTGGTGTAATTTTAAGTTTATTTTTACTCATGCCAGGTAAAGCATTTGACATAGTGTCCTTGCAGAATAGCTATACATCCCAGCTTCAGAAATACGAAAATACCTATTATATTTGGGGAGGCGAAAACAGAGTAGGTATTGATTGTTCCGGACTAGTTAGACAAGGACTAATCCAAGCAAATTTTCGTCAAGGAATCCGAACCCTCAACCCCGGACTAGTTAGACAAGGATTTGATATCTGGTGGCACGATAGTTCCGCAGAAGCGTTAAGAGACGAATATCGAGACTATACAAAAAAAATACTATTGAGTGAAAGTATTAATCAACTAGATTACGCTCAGATTCAACCTGGAGATATGGCAGTTACTCAAGATGGACTTCATATACTGGCTTATCTGGGTCAGAAATATTGGATCGAAGCCGACCCTCTCTACAAGAAGGTACTTAAAATTACAATTCCCGAACGGAATAACCCCTGGTTTAATACCCCTGTTTATCTTTTGAGATGGCGACTATTTATTAAACCAAAATTCTAAATTTATCAAAATTCTCTGCAACTTAAAATTTGCAAACATATTATTTACTTGTTTCTCTGCAACATCCTAAGTTAAAAGAAGAGTTCCCTAATTAGAAACACAATTGAAGTTAAGAAACAATCACTCTTAAATAATTGGAATGCATTTTCAGTTCGCAATAAGTATAAATAACTTGCCTTAAAGAATCAATATTTAAATCCTTATATAAAAATAAGTGAAAAATTAAAATTCCACCAAGTTCATGCAAAGTAAATATACTCAATTCTAGTTACTGACTAGATTTTTTTCAAAGAATTTAATCATAAATATTTTCAAAAAAAGTAATCTAGAAAACATTTTTGCTAAAAGCTTTCCTGTAAAGTCTATCCAATTTAATGAACAAGAGAAGCAATTGAGGCAAATTTTAACACGAATTCAACTTTAGCTAAAGCACATTTAAAATATTTTTAACTACAAAAAGATTCCTTTCATAAATAAATTATTTTTATATTTATTTTGCAAAAAAAGTCACATATATGAGAGTATACTTTCAGAATTACAAAATCAATCATTCATAAAACTAATTATGAAGGTATTGGGAACGGGAGGAATATCTGATGTCATCACCTATCTTGAAAAAAGAAGAAATATACAAAGAAAGTTAGAAAACTCCAAAAGACAAAGTATTTCTATGAAGACCAAAATGCAGAGTCAAGAAACAAACAATAAAAATATAAAATCTTCAATCGCTCATCTAATTTTAAGTGACCTTGATAATAGAAAAATAGCCGACTTCCTTAACTATTTCTCCGAAGAAGCCTCATTCTCTTTTGGCTCCCAAGAAGTGGTTAAAGGCAGAAAAAATATTGAATTTTATGTGGAATCATTTCTCCAAGGAATGAAAACAATTCAGCATAAAATTAACTCCCAAAGTACAGTTGGCTCCAAACTTATAGTTGAAGGATTCGCAACCTACGTCACAACAGAAAATCTTGATGTAACTCTGCCATTTTGTGATGTCTGGACTTTTGATCAAGCCTCAGAAAAAATCATTGATTACCGAGTGTACTGTGACCCAACTCCTTTGATGAATTAGAGTGCCCTAAGTTATAAAGATTTTCATGGTTATTAGAAAACAATATCCCTCCTCTCTTACCAACGAAATTTCTCTTCCATCGATAAACAGATCCAGTCCTTTTCAAGAATTTTGTCTTAATTCATTTCCTAGAATTTTAGAGAGAAATGACTACAAATCTTTTTTTACAGACTTAGAATTAATTTTCAAAAATAATCCTAATTTATTAGTTACGAGTTACAACCCTCAAGCTCTAAAACTATTAATTCTAGATCTAGTATTTATTAAGCAAGCTGCTAGCCATAAGCAATGGCAACTTCCTCAAGGTTTCAATCTATTTGTAGACCAGATTTGTCAAGAAAATAGGCGTCTGCCAATCTTGCTCTATGAAGATTGTATTTTGATTAATCCACCTCAACCTTTTACCAGACTATTTAGTACTGACAGAGTAAGAAATTCTGAGAATCTTTTTATCTCAACTCATCAAAAGATCGAGCAAAAGTTAGCAAAAATTATCGACAACTTAGAATTATTTAATTACTTAGCACCAAAGTCATTTAACTGTGCGAAAACGCAAACAATAGCATTTGACTATGGACAAAAATCTATTGAGCTTTTGAAGTCAACAAGGCTGGAACTCGCAAATCTTAAAACCATGCCACTTGAGCATTTTGCCACTTTTAGAAATTATTATAAGTCTCTCCCTGGAACCGATACTTTTGGCCCGAGTGGTCGTTTTTCAGCTAAATTTTTTATCGCGAGAATCTTAGTTAATGGTTGTGCCATTACTAATGTAGTTCCTAATTTCTTTGCAGAAATATTGGAAAACCTTGACTATTTTCCCAGTCAAGATCGCGACAAATTAGTTGAAGTCATCGCCAA
>CALKUU010000256.1 GCA_937996665.1 uncultured Xenococcaceae cyanobacterium
TAAAAAGTTTATCATTCAATAAATCTTATGAACATTATTAAAAGCTCGTTAAGTGGATTAGTTTTGGTCTTGCTTGGGGAACTTGTAGGTGCCAATCTTGTTTTTGCACAAGAGGCTAATCATGACTTTGGAATCGTTCAGGTGAATGATTCTCCTACTGCCGCTGCGTCGGGGGTTGCAACTTCCGGATTTTCAAACGGGGCTACTATCAGTGGTGGTACGACTAATTCGGTAAGTATCAATGGGGTTGATGTGGCTCTTTCTCCTGATGTAGCTCAAGCAATTGCAACTCAGCAAGGAACAACAGGAGATTCTGTCACAGGTGGATCTACTACTGGGGAATCTGCAACTGGGGAATCTTCTGCTGGTGATTCCTCTTCTGGGAATTCCTCTACTGGTGGAGTATCTAACACTGTATCTTTTAATGACTTAGCTACGCTAATACAAAACGATTTGCAAGAATCGGTGGATAATTTGGTTGCTGCAGAGTCTGTTGAAAACCAAACAAGAAGGTTTGCAAGAAGAAGATCTTCAACTAATTGTAATTGTGCGGTTGGCTCGGATGGAAAGCCAAAAACCGTGGCTCAACTTCAAGATGAAGTCGACAAAAAAACGGCTGAAGCTCAAAAATTTGTTCAACAAGTAAATAGCTTAGATCCTGAAAATAATATTTGGTAAGCACGATAATCTGTGTTTATTCACTTGTAATTTCAGTTCCATTCCCAAATAAATAGTAAGGAGTGTAATTCATAAAATGAATAGTTTTCTGCCTGATCAAAATTTCCAAAAAATTCCCAAATTATCAGTCCTTGGTTTGTCATTAGGGATTGTTAGTATTCTTAGCCAAAGCGCGATCGCTAATGATTATGTTGGCAATAGAGGTGTTCAATTTCAAGAAGATACGATTGTCGAGTTTGAGTTTCTTAATTCTCACGGCGCGTATCAATCTTCTTTCGGAGTAATTGATTTAGACACTTGTCGCGCTGACGCGCAAAATAATATTATCTTCGATTCTTGCAAAAAAACGCCTTTACTTTCAGAAGTAAAACCTTCTGACACTTTTGCAAGTGTTACTCGCAGATCTTCTTATGAAGATGATTTTAATCGTGCAAATTTAGATTTTGTAGGAACTCCTGGTAATACAGTGCCGGAGCCGATGGCAGAATTTACTTTTAAAACAGGAAAAAGCTATGGCTTTTACCTAGAATCTAATTTCAACAATAAACCTGTCGGAACTGTTTACTCACTAGATTTACTCAATCCTAGGGGTCGTCGTCAAGCTTTATTTAGTCAAACAACTCGTAATGTAGTGAGAAGAGATAACGTCTTTACTGAGGAAGTGAATGCATTTCAGTCGTTAGCCAACGAAAATGGTGGTTTGATACTACGTTTTGATGATACCGGTTCTAATTTAGTTAAAGAAAACGATCAAGACGTTGACTTTGACGATTTTGTTATCGGGATTGGTGGCTATGAAGATTGTGGCTGTTCTTTTTAGCAGGATTTATAGGAAGAAAAATTCCCTCCATCCCTTTTAATTTGAGTCAACATAGATGGTGATGGTTTTAATATTTGAGGACTTGTGGAAAGGAGAGTTACTTTGCCAACTCCAGCCGATGTATTGGTAAGTTCCCAACTAAAAGTGCTTAAAATATCCCATTGAAAATTGTCCTGAGGGGACTTCCTAGTTTTTCTTCCTACCAAATGGGTGACAAAAATGACACTTTCTCCATTTTTGAGTCGATAGTCGGAAGGATTATCTTCGAAGGTTAAAGAAAACCGCTGATGATTTCGGGGATGTTTGGCATTGTGGCGAGAATGACAATTCTGACATGGCTCAATATCCCAGTAAAAAGGATAGTTATCGGCTGCTCCATATTCATAACCACCTGCCGGTGGATCGTTGTATGGAGTAGATAAAGACTCCCCTTGGTGATCTTTTATGCCATGCGGATCCTCAACAACATAATTTACCCAGTCAAATGATTTGTAACCAAGTGATTGAGCTAATTCATCTAATTTTAAAAACTGTTTGCTGAGATTTTGAGGGGTGAACTGAGCGGTGATTTTTGAGCCAGATGTTTTGATCTTAAGCTGTTTTGAAAAATCAATTGCCGAATATTGCTTTGTTTTGGGTTGCTCTATGTTGCTGACAAACTGACTAGCTACTTCACATGTTTGAGATCGAATTTGGATAGGAGGGTAAGGGGTACTAAAAGATTTTTTCGCGCATAACGTGAAAAGACTAAGCGTACTTAGTAAACCCATTAAGTATTTTAGATACATCTTGAATAATTCGATTAAACTTGTGAATTTTATTTACTCTCTTAACTAAGTAATTATGCTTAAAACCAAATGCTTAGTCAATAGTATTTATCTTTTGAAAAAATTTAGACATAATTTTATTTCTTAGTTATGTCATTTTTATATTTCTTGAAAAGAATATTACTTAATTGAAAGAAAATAGCTGAAATCTCGTAAATTGTATTTTTTAAACTTTTTCAAGTTCTATTTTATGCATTTGCCTGGCAAAATAGCTTTTCAGGATAGATTTTAAAGATCTTTTTTAAAAGTCTATTGATTAGATCTCAGAAGAAATTCAGTGTAGTAACCCAAAATTAGTTCGTTATTAACTAAGTGTTTTTTGGGGAAGATAAATCAGGCTCTGATTTTTTAATTCTTAATTATTTAGGTGGAATTAACCGTGTTTAAACTTTCTGATGCGTGGATTAATCGAGCACAACATCTTTATTCAAGTAATAAACTCACAAAAGTAGAGGTTTCTCAAACTAACTCTTCAGCTACAAAATACGATTTTTGTTTATCGATAATGACTCAGTTCTATCCGCCAGATTATGCGGCTACGGGTCAGTTAATTCATGAGTTAGCAGGTCAACTTGATAAGCAGAATGTTGAGGTCAAGGTTTTTACTGGGCAACCTGCCTATGCATTTAAGAAAAAAAGTGCCCCTGCCAGGGAAATTGCGAATGGCGTTGCGGTAAGAAGATCGCGATCTTCCCAATTTTGGTCGGGGCGAATTACTGGCAAGGTTATTAATGGAATTATGTTTTGTCTGCGTGCAGCTTTACATATCCTGCGTCATCGCCACAAAAACGATGTTTTGTTAATTACGACTGCTCCGCCATTTCTTTCTGTTATTGGCTATCTGGCTAATCTTTGTTTTGGCATCCCTTATGTCTGTTTAGTCTATGATCTCTATCCTGATGTGGCGACTGAATTTGGTCTAATTGAGGCTGACCATCCGATCGCTAAATTATGGGATTGGCTGAATAAACGCATTTGGTCACGGGCTAAAAGCATTATTGTTTTAAGCGACACAATGAAAGATCGGATTACGACAAAGCATTCTTCCGTTGAATCCAAAATCTCGATTATTCATAATTGGGCAAATGCGGATTGGATTAAGCCCTTAGCTAAAAAACAGAATTGGTTTGCTTGCGAGCATGGGATTGATCGCAAATTTACAGTTTTGTATTCGGGAAATTTAGGTCGTTGTCACGATTTAGAGACGATTCTAGGCACAATTAAGCTGTTGCAATCAGAACAAGTGCAATTTGTCTTTATTGGTGCGGGTGCTAAGCATGAAGTCTGTAAGCATAAAGTTGAGGAGTTGGGTTTAGATAACTGTACTTTTCTGCCATACCAAGATCGGAAAAATTTGCCCTATTCATTGACTGCTTGCGATTTGGCACTGGTTAGTATTGCTCCTGGGATGGAAGGTATTGTTGCACCTAGTAAGCTGTATGGTGTTTTGGCTGCGGGTAGAGCGATCGCGGCAATCTGTGAACCCCACTCCTATCTCAGAGAATTATTAGCTGAAGCTGGCTGTGGCGAATGTTTTGTTAATGAAGATAGTCAAGGCTTAGCCGACTTTATTCTGCGTTTAGCTACCAATCCTGAATTATCAACCAATATGGGTTTGTCTGGTCGTCAGTACCTAGAAGATAATTTCACACCTGAAATCATTGCACAACAATATAGCCAAGTTCTAGACCCTCATGTTTTAGGCGAGTCAAGTGATAAATCTTCCCTGATTTTACAATCATAGAATTTTTGACAAGGAAATCTGCCGAATTAGCTTGATTAGTAATAGTCTCATAGATTTAAACACCCTAGTTTTTGCTTTTTTTGATTAGGCTCTTTTCCCAAAAGTTAGCGCCCTAAATATTCCCACCATTACTGATTAAGTCCCAACGTCCCACTAAATTACCTGTCTAAGTGGTTCGTTAATTTAGTTTATTTTCTCGACTTAAAACCCTAAATTTCAAAATATAGAAAAAGTTCGTACCTAAGCTTAAATAATTATTGCCAACTTAACGAAATTAAAAATTCTTTGAGAGGATCGACATTCACAATGATGATGAATGAAATCAGAGAATTAACATGTCAGACTCCACCATAGAATCGATCCTCCAAGAAAAACGCCTTTTTCCGCCCAATCCTGAATTTGTGAGTAATGCAACCATCAACAGTATGGAGCAGTATCAGCAACTTTATGATCAAGCAGCAGCAGATCCAGCCGGCTTTTGGGAAAAGTTAGCGCAGCAAGAACTAGATTGGTTTCAACCTTGGGATCAAGTGCTCGATTGGCAACCTCCCTTCGCCAAATGGTTTGTCAACGGCAAAATCAATATTACTTACAATTGTTTAGATCGTCATCTAACTACAGAGCGTAGAGATAAAGCGGCTTTTATTTGGGAAGGTGAACCAGGAGATTCGCGCACCTTAACCTATGCCGAGCTGCATAAAGAAGTTTGTCAGATGGCTAATGTTCTCAAAGATTTGGGAGTAACTAAAGGCGATCGCGTGGGTATCTATATGCCCATGATTCCTGAAGCAGCGATCGCAATGTTGGCTTGTGCCAGAATTGGCGCACCCCATAGTGTGGTTTTCGGGGGTTTTAGTGCCGAAGCTCTCAAAGCTAGATTGCAGGATGCGGAAGCGACAGCGGTAATTACGGCTGATGGTGGGTTTCGTAAAGATAAAATCGTTCCGCTCAAACCAGCAGTAGATGAAGCTCTCAAAGATAATGCTGTTCCTAGTGTCAAAAAAGTTTTGGTTGTGCAACGCACCAAACAAGATGTCGAGATGGTGAGCGATCGCGATGTTTGGTGGCATGAATTGCAACCATCTGCCTCAACCGATTGCCCTCCCGAACCGATGGATAGTGAGGATATGCTCTTCATCCTCTATACCAGTGGGACAACGGGTAAACCCAAAGGAGTTGTCCATACGACTGGTGGTTACAATCTCTACACCCACATGACCTGTAAGTGGACATTAGATCTCAAAGATAGCGATGTTTATTGGTGTACTGCTGATGTTGGCTGGATTACAGGACATAGCTACATTGTTTATGGTCCTCTCTCCAATGGAGCAACAAGCGTGATGTATGAAGGTGCGCCCCGACCTTCTAATCCTGGGTGTTTCTGGGATGTGGTGGAAAAATATGGCGTCACAATTTTCTATACTGCACCCACAGCGATTCGAGCGTTTATCAAAATGGGTGATGAACACCCCAACGGGCGTAATCTTGATTCTTTAAGACTGCTTGGGACAGTAGGCGAACCAATTAACCCCGAAGCTTGGATGTGGTATCACCAGGTTATTGGCAAGGAAAAATGTCCAATTATTGATACTTGGTGGCAAACCGAAACTGGTGGTTTTATGCTGACTCCTCTACCTGGAGCGACTCCCACAAAGCCAGGTTCGGCAACCCTTCCATTCCCCGGAATTTTAGCTGACATTGTCGATATGGAAGGTAATGCTGTAGGTGCCAACGAAGGGGGTTATCTGGTGGTTAAACATCCTTGGCCCAGTATGATGCGGACTGTTTATAAAAATGATCAGCGTTTTCGCAAGACCTATTGGGAACATATTCCCCCCAAGGATGGCAAGTATCTCTATTTTGCAGGAGATGGCGCGCGCAAAGACGAAGATGGTTACTTTTGGGTAATGGGTCGAGTCGATGATGTGATGAATATTTCTGGTCATCGCTTAGGCACGATGGAAGTAGAATCGGCACTAGTTTCTCATCCTGCGGTTGCCGAGGCTGCGGTTGTCTCACGTCCTCATGATGTTAAGGGTGAAGATGTTTATGCTTTTGTCACTTTGGGTGGTTCCCAACCTGCCAGTGATGAGTTAAAAGCGGAACTCAAACAACATGTAGTTGCTGAAATTGGTGCGATCGCTCGTCCTGGGGAAATTCGCTTTACCGATGCCCTGCCTAAAACTCGCTCGGGTAAAATTATCCGTCGGTTCTTGCGTAATCTTGCAGCAGGAGAGGAAGTTGCTGGTGATATTTCGACAATGGAAGATCTCAGCGTTTTAGATAAATTACGACAGGGTTAAATAAGACTAAATTAGAGAGCTTAACTTAACTAATTTGCCTGAGCTAATTCATGAGGGATGTTTGCAATTCCATCTCTCATGAATTTTGTCCGAATTTTACTAGTGATTGATTGAAGCAAATTGTGGATCACGCCTCTACCCAAACTGAAACCGAACCCCCCTTACATTCAAACTCTCCCCAACCAAATTCGTTAGTCGTAATCTGGTAGTCAATATGTTGGGTGAGATCGTAAAAAGTGGTGTTGGATTTTCCTACCTCCATAGATTTTTTGCCGCCCCAACCATTACTCATTAATACTGCCATTGCTTGAGGATGTTCGCGATCGCCAAGTCTTGTCCAGCCAACTGTATTGGGATGATCAAAATAACTATACTGATCACCATAAGCAAAATTGCGACGAGCAAAGAGAAATTTATCAATCAGCCAATGGTGATTGTCTAACCAAATTTCATAGGTATTGCCATCCCTTCCGCGATCTTGATAGTGGGCACCAAAATAATCTGCATAAAAAATACAAGGATAACCCTCTCTTCTCAATAAAGTTAGAGCATATGCCAAGGGTTTAAACCAAGATTCTACAGGAGATTCCAATGCTTGGAGCGGTTGCGAGTCATGATTCTCAACAAAGGTGACTGCCAAACTCGGCTGTTGTTGGACTAGGGTATTATCAAAAATTTGGCGCAAATCATAATTTTCTCCTTGGAGACTAGCACGGTTGAAATTGTAATGAAGTGGCACATCAAACAAAGACATTTTGCTGTGGGTATTGGCAATATAGCGATGTAAATCATCAATATTTGGTGACCAGTATTCACCTACAGCAAACAAATCTTGACCAGAATCTGCCCGTAATTGATCTAACCAACCATTGAAAAATAAATGGCTAATGTGTTTGACTGCATCAAGACGCAAACCATTTACCCCAGTTTCCTTGAGATACCATTTTCCCCAACGCAGCAACTCATCCCGAACTTCCGAGTTGCTCATGTCCAGGTCACAAGCCATTAAAAAGTCGTAGTTGCCATGTCTGGGGTCGACATCGGTTTGAAATTGCTTATTTTGAAGACGATAAATACTATTATCGTTTTCGACAAAGGTATTATGATTAACCGCGTCAAAATGGTGCCAATTCCATTTGAAGCTTGAATGTTCTGTTCCTCTACCCGAAAAATTAAATTTGGTATAGATCGAAATATCTCGTGATTCTCCAACGGCATGATTGCGATTGTCATGGTCGACAGGGGTTGCTTGAACTATTTCAGCTTCGTCCCCACCATTTTTGTGATTGACCACCACGTCAGCATAAACATTTAAGCCTGCTTGTTGAGCAGTTCTAATCGCGGTTAAATATTCTTGTTTGGTTCCGTATTTGGTTCTAGTTGAACCTTTTTGATCAAATTCTCCTAAATCAAAGAGGTCATAAGCGCCATAGCCCACATCATAGCCGCCACCACTGCCTTTATAAGCAGGTGGCAACCACAAAGCAGTAATTCCGATCTTGGCTAGGTCTGCTGCTCTAGCACTAACTTCCTGCCATAATTTGCCATCGGGGGGCAAGTACCAATGAAAGTACTGCATCATCACCCCGTTTGTTTGAGATAACATTGTTAGTCTAATTACTCCCAAAGAATAAGAAATTCAGTTATAAATTACCAAGGATTAGTAAATATATAAGCTAGTAAGACAAGTAAGTAACTATCAACAATTTTAATTTCCAAGAATCATGTGTCATAGCTGATTTTGATTGGTCTATTTTGATCGGCATCGCAGCATTAACTATAAAGTAATGATAGAAAAACAGATCGAATTATTTATTATCGATCGCGATCCTATTTTTAGATTGGGATTGTGTACTGCTTTAAGCTACTACGAAGATTTTCAGGTAGTGATCCAAGAAAAGGACACAGAAGATATTTTTCGTCAGCTCGAAGAGGGCTTTATGCCCGATTTGATCTTAATTGAGTGGGATTTTCCCGAACAAGAGGATAGTAGACTTAATCCGTTGCTGTTTTGCCAAGAGCTACAACAAGAATATCCCCAGATCCCACTTTTTTTGCTAGCTGCAAACTGGAATAAAACTGAAGTTGTTAAAGCAAAAGCCTTGGGTATTCAAGGTTTTTGCCTAAAAGGACTTAATATTGAAAACTTAATTTATGGATTGAGAAAGGTTGCAGCAGGGGAAACCTATTGGCAAGAGAAAAACCTTCCTGTTGATGACCCTAATCTTTTACAGCAAGCTTTTGCTGGTTTGAGCAGAACAGGTGCAGAAACAATCGATTCTGATCTCAGCGAGCTTGAACAGCTTTTAGATAGTAAAAGCCTGTCGCTGCTGAAGCGGTTATTGCTGTCTGGTCGTAAGCGAGAATTAGCTTCCGCACGTTGGTTGATTAAGCGTCTCTCAGGAGAGTCGGCACAGACGATTCCTGATTTGCCCAAGGTAGATTCTTCGGTTAATAAGGCTCTACCTGAAGCTAAAAAGACTGAGCTTTTGCCACCACCGCAAATTGCGATCGCCACAATTAACACCGACTCAGTAACCGCCAAAGTTTTTAACCGCTTGCTCAATGACATTAGCCAAGGCATTAACAATCAAACCGATATTTGGCTGGAAATTGATATCCTGCTACCTCAAAGCAAACAGAGATTATTTTATTTAATCGTTGAGAATTTAGAGAAAGCGATTTTTGAATTCACTAAAGATCAAGACCAGATCTTGCAAACTGAACAGAGTCTATACGAAGTCTGGCAACGTTCTACGTGCAATTTTTTCTTTCAAAATTATCAAAACAGCTTCGATATTGATTACGATACACTGCTCGACCTGTGCGATCGCGAATATAAGTTTATTCAACAGAGCATTTTTCATCGCATTTATTTCGCTCAAGAGCTATTGGCTTATCTGAGTTGGGAAGAGTCTTTAACTATTAATTTTGTCCCTTATCGTGCCGACTCCCCTGAGGCAATTATGAGGGCGGTTAATTTACTGCATAATTTCGTAATTCAGATGGCTAATGGGGTAATGGCTGTCATCCTTAACTATTTTTCGGATCTCGATATTTTTAAGTACCAACTGTTTGACCCCAAATACAATAACTCGCGCAAGATAGCCCGTTTTCGCAACGAGATTTCTTGGCGCTATCGTCAAGAACAGTATTGGTTTATCCCTCGCAATATTTTTGAGAGTTGTTATCAATTATTGGTGTTGCGAGGAGGCAGAATTAAGCAGTATCAGATTACTGCACCTAGAGACCAGGAGCTAGATCAGCTTGAAGGCTTGGCTTGGACAACGACGATCGCCCTAGAATTACGTGATGCGATCGCGCCTCGCTTGCGTTCAGCGATCGCCCTAGTGGGGAATGGGTTAGTTTTTACTCTTACGCAAGTTGTTGGTAAAGGTATTGGTCTTATTGTTAAAGGGATTATTCAAGGGATTAACTCAACGATTCGAGACCAGAATAAGCGTAGATAATTGACTAAATGGTTTGAGTAATAATCAAATGGTGATGGATTTAATGCCAAAGATAAGAGAATAGCGATCTTCTTCCCAATATGATTGCAAAAGTATTTGAAATATATACTTAACTAATAAACCTCTATCTCAAAACTATGACTAGCATCCGAGAAGAATTAGACCAGAAGCTAAATAAATTATCGCCAGAGAAGCTTAACTCTGTTAATCAATTTGTGGAATCATTGGAAACCAAAATACAGCCAGCGAATATGGAAAAACATCTTACCAATGAGGACATCGACCGAATAGTTGAATCCTACAAACAGCAAGGTAAAAAACGTCCAATTGGTCTAGCAAAGGGTCAGTTTACTGTACCTGATGATTTTAACGAACCTTTACCTGATGAAATTTTAGACTTGTTTGAGTGAAAATGAGAATTTTAATCGACACTCACATTTTTCTTTGGTTAATCGAAGATAACCCACGCTTATCCACCGAATTTCGCCAAACAATTGATGATTTGAACAATGATATTTTCTTAAGTGTTGTTTCTGTATGGGAATGCATCATCAAGTATCAGATTGGCAAGCTAGATTTCCCTAGTTCTCCAGAACGCTACCTACCAGAGCAAAGGCGAGAACATTTAATCAAAACTCTGTCTGTAGATGAGAAAACAATTTCTCATCTGATTCGACTCCCTTTGTTACATCGCGATCCTTTTGATCGTCTGATCATGTCTCAAGCTTTGCAATACGACCTAGTTTTGATGAGTGAAGATAGAGCAATATTAGCCTATCCAGAAATTAGAAATTTTTAGTCCATAATTAACAAATTATGAGCTATCAGAACAAACACTTAAGGATTTTTAATCAAGATCAAACCCATCACAACCTAAGGTTTAAGATCCAAAACTTGAGTTTGCGCTGTAACTAATTCGCTAATTCCTTTTTCAGCTAAATCGAGCATTTGATTCATCTGTTGTCGTGAAAAACTTCCTGCCTCCGCTGTGCCTTGAATCTCTATTAGCTCAAGTTTGCCATTCATCACTACATTAAAATCAACATCTGCTGCCAAATCTTCAGGATAATCAAGATCGAGCAGTGCTTCCCCCTCCAGTAAGCCAATCGAAATTGCAGCGATCGCATCTATCAATGGTGACTGTTTTAACTCCCCTTTTTCAATTAACTTTTGGACTGCATGGGCTAGAGCAACATAACCCCCAGTAATCGAGGCTGTTCTTGTCCCTGCATCGGCTTGCAAAACATCGGCATCAATCGTAATTGTTCTTTCTCCTAGTAGTTTTAAATCAATTCCTGCTCGTAGGCTTCTACCAATTAGCCTTTGGATTTCTTGGGTTCTGCCTGATAGTTTGGTGAGTTCGCGACGATGACGGGTGGAAGTTGCCCCAGGTAACATCCGATATTCGGCGGTTAACCAGCCTTGCCCAGAGTCTTTGAGAAAACGGGGTACTCCTTCATCTACGGTTGCGGTGCAAAGAACGATGGTGTTACCGCTGGTGGTAAGAACGGAGGCTAAAGGATTACTGGTAAAGTCTAATTGAAAGTTGTGAGGGCGCAGAGCATCAGCTTGACGGTTGTTGGAGCGTTGCCAGGTCATATGTTAATTGGGTGTAGTTAGTTAAGGCGATTGTGCAGGATAGCTAACTCATTAAAACGAGACAAGTTCTATTATTGGTTTTTAGTAATGATTTTTTAACTTTGGCGGTTTTGCGCTGAATAGACAACATATGATTACGGAAATAGATTTAATTGGTATGTAGTAATTGCAATTAGAGTTATTTGAGCGATTATTTGGATAAAAATAACTATAAACTGAATTTTTCTACTTAACCTGATAAACGAATATATGCGTATAAAGGTGTTAGAACAGCACAAAATATGGTGATTATCGGCTTAATATTATTTGATTTGGGTAGTGCCATATTAATTGCTAATGACACAAGTAAAAAGAAGCCCATTAGTTTTTCTAAATTCATCTCCAATAGTGGCTAGTTGTTCATAACATCTCAAACATTAATTTGGTTAACCTAATGCACCACAATAAATTCGTAAATTAGGTACAAAACTCCAACTATTCCCAGTATTTTATTTATTTTCTTGGCTAACAAACTGATTCTTGGCTTGTTCGGAAATAAGTTAAATAAATCTATAGCTACTACTGTAAATACTGCTAAAAGAAATAAGTAACTTGCTTGTTCTTCGATATTCATTTACAACAGTGTTTAGAGGTAAAAATATCCATAATATTGCAAAAAAAATTGGAGTTATCTACTTAACTTTTAAAAACCATATATGAGCAAATTCCGTATAAAAGCACTAATATCCTGAATCCCAAAGTTATTTTTAGTTTGCTTGGATTTGAATCGGGTAATATTTCAACTAATATCATCGTAGCCATAAGTATATAACCAATCAAATGAATTTTATTCATAGTCAAAGAAGGTTATTATTATTGGAATTTGTAACATCCTCAATGGTAACTTTTTATTTTTATAGCTAGCATAACAAAATTACAATTAAGCCCAAAATTTTTAGAATTTTTTTCATTTGATAAATATTCTTGTATTCATAATTAATTTTCTGACTGCAAAAATTAGTGGGTTTAATAGCTAGGATCAAGGCTAGTAGGGGAATAGATTTATGTTTCAATCCATTGTCGAGATATTCGCTAAATCTAAATTAGTTTCGATATTTGTTTGGACTGGTTTTATTTATTTGGCTTACAATTCTATTTCTTCAGGTGTGAGAACGACGAATTTTCTCCCTATACTCATTATTATTTTGGTATTCGTTTCTTTATTTGGCTCTCTAGTGTTCATTCTATTTCGACCTTGGTTTGAACTTATGAAAGTTTTTGCCACTGAGCTTGAGTCGCCAGAAATATTTGTGGAAGGAGCAAGATTTCAATTAGGACAATCTCATCTACAGAGCATTTTAAATGTTGGAATCTCTGAGCGAAAACTGTATTTATCGAATCAGCCTCCTTTG
>CALKUU010000257.1 GCA_937996665.1 uncultured Xenococcaceae cyanobacterium
TACCTTATTTATCTCTAGCGAAGGCAATCCCAGTAAAGACATTGAACCGTTTATTGGTGAATTTGAAATAGCAACTGGCAAGAAAATTAGTTCAGTGAGAATTCCCGAACGATTTTTACCAAGTAATGATCCTGAAAACGGAAATCCTGAGAATCAAACAACTCAAGCCAAAGGAATTAGAAATAATTTAGCATTTGAATCTTTAACCGTTAACCAGTCTGGCTTGTTACCAGATGATCCTTTTCGCTTATTTACCGCCACAGAATCAGCACTCGCCCAAGACTTAGCAACGCAAGAACCACTCTCAATTCGCTTTTTACATTACCTAATTAATCCTTTTGGGCAACCAATCATAGTAGGAGAACACCTTTATCCTTTGGAGCCAACCGAACCAGACATTATTTCTAATGGTTTAACAGAAATCTTAGCCTTAAAGAAAGAAGGCTATTTTTTGAGCTTAGAGAGAACTTTTGGCTTTGCAGGGTCAGGTGCCAAAATTTTTCAGGTAGTCAATGCTAGTGCCACCGACACATCTACCTTTAAAAACTTAAAAGAGATTGCAGGAGTACAACCTCTTCAAAAAGAATTAGTCTTGAACCTCCAAGACTTAGATCTAGAACTAGATAACCTCGAAGGAATGACTGTCGGCGCTCGTCTACCAGATGGCGATCGCAGCTTAATTTTAATTAGCGATGATAACTTTAACGACGAGCAAGAAACTCAGTTACTATTATTCCGACTCAGAGCCGAAGCAGAATAACTAGACCAGCTCATAATTAATCTTCTCCTTCCACCATCCCCCGATAGTCTGAGGCACTCAACAAATCATCGAGTTCTTCTAGATTATCGACTCTAACTTTCAGTAACCAACCTTCTCCATAAGGATCCTCAGCGATCGCCTCTGGATTCTCGATCACGGCTTCGTTACGGTCAATTACGGTTCCCGAAACGGGTGGGTATAAATCTTCTACGGCTTTAACCGATTCAATCGTGCCAAAGTTCGACTCTAATTCTAAGGCATCCCCAACCTCAGGTAGCTCTAAAAAAACAATATCGCCTAGCTGATCAAGAGCAAAGGCGCTAATCCCAATCGTCGCAATGTCACCATCTGAACGGACATACTCATGGGTGTCGAGATATTTCAAATCATCAGGATATTCTAGTGTCATTCTTACGTCCTCAATCGCAAGCAGTTCTCAGTTTACCCTGTTTACCCAAGATTGTTAATCCTTTTTCCTAGTGGAAGAAAAATTGTTAATTCTCGACCCTCTTTGCTTTTTTGTCGGACAGTTAACTTGCCACCCAAATTTTGAAAAATGTTTTTGGTAACATCCAAATTAAGACTCAAACAGCCTGTTTCTGGTTGAAACATTAGCAGTTGACCCAGAGATTTAAAAGGATTGTTATTGGAGTTAGAAATTACTTGTAACTTAAGGCGATCGCCTGCGGTCGAAACGCTAACTCGAATTTTGCCCCCAGTAGATAAACTACGAGTGCAACTTTCCATCAAACCAGTTAAAGCCCGATCTAACATGTCTGGATCGCTAACTATCTCAGGCAAATGCTCAGGGACAACAATATCTATTTTGACGTTACGACGTTGGGCTTGCTGTTGCCAACGAGGAACAGTCTGGGCTAGCAAAGTTTCTAAACAACAAGAGGTAAGGTGAACCGAATCTTGGTTAACTGGCGATGATTCCAGCTCAGTAGCTCGAAAAATCAACTCCATCCGCTCGATTTGTTCTGTACATTCGTTTTCAATTGCCTGCAATCTTTGGGTAACTTTGCTAGAAAGTTCGTGTTTCTTTTTCAACAACAACTTAGTCAAAGTCCTAATCGTCGTCAAAGGAGTCCTAATTTCATGAGTTAAAGCTTGAAGCAGCTCCATTTCTAGCTTGCTGTTAGGGTGAGGAAGATTATTACTCACATAGTTTAGTGAGTCACTAGCTGTCTCTGAGGCAAAAACAGTTTCGACTTGGCGATTTTCGACTTGTCGATGTTCAACTTGTCGGTTTTCTCTAGAGCGCTGATTATTAATTGCCAAACTAGTGAGGTTAGGCAAATTCATTAATAGTTGACGACTAAACTGACTAACTAAGTTGTAGTCAGGGCAATTCAGGGTAAAAGTTGCCACCAACTTATCTAATTCTTTGAGGTGAGGATGATTAACAACAGCTAAACGAGCGCGCAAAGTCTGCCAAACTTTATTAATCGTCAACGGAGCAAAAGAAAAATAGAAATGAGTTACTCCCTGCTCATTCTTGCCCAAAACCATAATCAGAGCAAAAGTATTAGTCAGAATTAAGCAAAACTGTTCCTGAATAATAGGATCATTAGGAATTAGCGGTAATTTCCAGATCGGAGAATTAGCTAAACATTGTTCGTTTGTTGCTTGATCTCTGTTGCCACCTGGCATTAAAGCTTTAAATTCAAAAGCTTTCGGGGTAAAAACTCCTGTTTGTAAATGAGAGATTAAAGTCAAATCACTAAAAACGGGAACAGGTGAGGAGAACACTAAACCTTGTAAATTTTGCCCAGGATGACAATCTTGCTCAAGAGTCTTTTGAAGTAGATTTTCCGCAGCAGCGATCGCTCCAAAATACTCTCTTTGAGACTTAATTTCAGCTAAGGAGGGATTTGGTTGCATGCCAGGGCAATTGTCTTGCAACTTATATTCTTCGGTTAAGACATCGCTCAGTGTTTGCAACAACCAATTAGGCACTCCTCTAACCTCCTGAACATTACTTTGGGTACAAAAATTTAGCAAAACAGAAATGGCAAAAAGCTCACCATATCTAGCGAATAATTTCTTATGGATTTAAGAACATGTAGACAAAAGAGACAAACTGATTAAAAGCTTTACTTATCAAGTTTTTCACTCTCGGTCTTAAGCTATTACTATCGTAATCTGGATTGCTAACTTAAGTGAAGACGTAAAACCGAACCTTAAGAGGGATATTTCGCGAACATTAAACCGAAGACAAAATCTCTGAATCGGCGATTTTTTTGGTTGACGCTCCGAACCTCAATTCTCTAAATTGATAAAGGCAGACTTCATTTATCCATAACTCAGTTCTGGCAACTGCAATAATTCCCATGGTTCTTACTATTTACAATAGTCTCACTCGCAACAAAGATTCTTTTCAAGCTATTGAGACTAACCAAATCAAAATGTATTGCTGTGGAATTACTGTTTATGACTATTGCCACTTGGGTCACGC
>CALKUU010000258.1 GCA_937996665.1 uncultured Xenococcaceae cyanobacterium
TAGTAGCGTTTATATAACGCTATACAGTGGTTATAGATAGATGCACTAGCATTAATTGAATAGTGCAAATATTTATTTCTTTTATGTCTATATAACTTGAATTTGTAGGTCTTCACACTTAATATCGTATCATTAAAGTCGCCCTAGAAGGACGAGGCTTTAGACCCAATTATTTGGTAACGTTGACCAATTTAGTAAATGAAAATTACCAATAAAAATTTAAGTTTAGTCGGAACAGGATAGAAATCTAAGAAAAAAGCGATCGCTCGACGATTATTCGTTAAAATCTGATTATCTTAAGCAAGTCAAATTTTAATGGATACTAAAAAAGTAGGTTGGGACTGGCAGAGATTTTTAAAGACCCTGACTTATTTTGAGATTATTCCTGGGTTAAATTTATGGGAAGATTTATGGTCTGGTCGACTATTTTCTGATCGGGCAGCTTCGCCACAACCTAATCTACAAACAAAGATGAAAATATTAATCTTCGGTGCCAACTCACAGTTAGCTAATCATCTAATACAGAGTTTGTTGGCTAAAGGCTTGGCAGTAACCGCAGTAGTCGAAGATTTGGCAGCAGCAAAACAAATTTTTGGCGATCGCGTTAACCTACTCCCTCTAAATAATAATCTTGAGGAGAATCTTTCCAATTTAACTAGACAAGAGTTTACCAGCACTATTTACTGCTTGTCTCCAGAGAAAACAGAACAAGTTAGTTCAAACAGTCATCAACTCTTAAAAAATCTCATTCAACTTACAGACAGACATCGTAAACCAATCACTAATCAAATCTTATTCGATTTTACTAATCCCGATCTTCAGCTTCGAGAAACTTGGGGAGCAGTGGATGATGTGGTTATGGGGGGTGTTAGTCAGAGTCAGATTCGACTAAGCAACAATCGTGCTATTTTTAACGGCGTAGTCTCTATAAATAATAATGGTGGTTTTGTTTCGGTCAGAACTAAAAACTTTAGTCCACCTCTAGATTTATCTAGCTTTGAAGGCATAGAACTGAAGGTCAAAGGAGATGGAAAACGCTATAAATTTATCCTTCGGAGTGAAGGCAAATGGGATGGTGTTAATTATTTCATGTCTTTCGACACGGTTTATGATTTTCCGATTAGTGTCAAAATTCCTTTTGCTGAGCTAATTCCTACGTTTCGGGCAAAAAGCGTCCCCGATGCAGGTGCAATAGACTCCAGTAAAATTTACTCGATGCAATTAATGCTGAGTAAGTTTGAATACGATGGACAACTAAATCAAAAATTTGAACCAGGATCTTTCGGTCTAGAAATCGAAAACATTCAAGCTTATCGGACTAAACCCATTCCCAAAATTATTTTGGTTGGTCAAGAGCAAACAGCTAATTATCCAGAGGTTGAGACTGTCAAAAACAGTGGACTTGGCTATAGTTTAATTTCTGATCGCACTTTTGAGGCGATCGCTCTATCGACTTTAGATGCATTACAGATCAAATCTTAAGCAAGAAAGCCCAATCTTTTACCATTATCGCGAGCAGTACGAATCATATTCTGTCTGGTGGTGCGCTCGATGCCGACGAGATTACAAGCTTTCGTAATCACTTTCCCGTGAGAAGCGATCGCTTTTCCTCTAATTTTGTTGAATTTAGCTTTTCCAATCCAACTACGAAGCAAAACAACGATAGGTGCAAACATTTTTTTAATTCCTGAAATGAGTAAATTTGATTCAAAAAAAGTATGGAAAAATTCGAAGGTAAGTTAACTACTTAGCTAACGCCAGCCGCAATTACCAAAAGAATGGAAACAAAAAGAGCTGCTACTGCGCCTTGCTTGAGGTAACTTCTTTTCTGATAAAACCCGGGATACTCTGAGTAAGTCATTTTGGGTTCTACTGCGTAGTTATTAAGAGTTCCGTTATCTAGTTGAACAGTTGTATACATGGTTGAATTTTTTGGTTTGAAAGTTGGTTAGTTGCCTTATGTAAATAAATATAACAAGTTTTGTAACGAAATGTAACTTAGAGTTGACAAAAAAGTGCCCTATGAGTGGTCGTCTTTTTCTACACCTCTTTTCAGCTAAAGGATTCAGGCAATACTTAAGGGAATATAAAGATATATTGGAGCGTAACAAAGGCGTAACGAAGTAACAATAAATGCTTTAAGACAAGGGATTCTAAGCATTTTCCACAGCCAGGAATGTTATCGATTTACATTGTTCTGTCAAAGGATTTACGAGAGTAGCGTCCTTTATGTAATTAAAGATCTATTGCTTACGCAAACGAATGGAGATATTTGTAAAGCCTCAGAACTTGTAACAAAAATCGAAAACTAGATTTGAAAGATATTTACCAAGTGGGGAGAAAACAGATGAAGCCAAAAAGATATTTTGATCAAAGAGAGCATCGATATGAAATTACGGCACCAGATAATGATGATCCGATTCTGGTTGCCTGTCCAAAATGCAATTCTAAAGCTCTGATAATGCCTGATACTTTAGACCAGGTTAAGTGTGTATGTACAAATTGCTCTTTCAATCGGGTGAAATCGACAAAGATCAGATCTTTTGGTTGGCACGAAGATATTCCTGATGATGGCTATTTTGGCTTTGATCTCTGGTTGCAAGTTTATTGTTGTGGTCAGTCCTTATATGCTTTTAATACTAGGCATTTAGACTTGCTAGAGACTTATATCAAAGTCGATTTAAGAGAACGTCGACAAAATGAAGATGGATGGCGGAATGCTTCGGTAGCAAGTAGACTTCCTCAATGGATGAAGTCAAGCAAAAACCGATCAAAATTAATTAAAGCGATTTCTAAATTAAGAGAAAAGTTAGATAAAGCTGATTGAGGATATGGATAATTTCTCCTCAAAGACTATTCAATTCAGGATGTAGAGAGTAGCCCAAAATTAAATAACCATGATTTTGACAAATCATTTCACTATTTAAGCTTACAAAATGTAACCAATGTTACATTTATCTATTTTTTGGGAATCTTTAAAGTAGAGCCAAGCAATAGGCAAAAAAACCTACTTAGTTTAATAGAGAAATTTTTAAATAAAAAATTATGGCAAAGCAACTTAAATTTGTTGGAATCAGCGCAACATTAGTCTGTTTAGGTCTTAGTGTAGCTTTTATTGCCCCAGGAAGAGCCAACTCAGTAAAGACTTCCCAGCGCGTAACAACTGAAAGTATTCTGAATACCCGCGATCTCGATGGGCTAAATAGTTTAAAGGCTGATCAGCAAATAACAGCTTCTCTTCAGAATAAGTCCGAAGCCAAACCTGTTAGAAGAAGACTGGCGCTAGACGGAGATCTAGATTCTCGTGGACAATTGCAAGAGATTGTAGAAGAAAGGATAAACGCATTAAGTCCTTTAAAACAGAGAACTTTTCTCCAGAAACACTTTCCAGTTATCCTAAGTCAGAAACCCAAAACTGGGCTTAAAAAAATATATAAAAGCTCGAACGGCGTAATTTTGAAGAAAGAATATCGGAATGGACAAGTTAAGTATTTTGATAAGAGCGGAAGCTATCTTAAACAAAAAAATACAGATGGCTCCTGGGAATTCAAAACTGGTTATTCAACGGAAAAAGATTGGCATTTAGGAATTATCTAAATTTAGTTAATGTCTAAAACTTGATATGTGAATAGTGGGCAGTAGTTTTTTGCACAAAAAACTACTGCCCATTATAAATAAATAGTCAAAGTCTGCAATTATCAAAATTGAGAATTATTACCTTCAGTAAACTAAAGATAAAGACCTTTGAACCTAAAACTTTTCTAGGC
The DNA here is from genome assembly GCA_937996665.1 of uncultured Xenococcaceae cyanobacterium. Taxonomy (GTDB): domain Bacteria; phylum Cyanobacteriota; class Cyanobacteriia; order Cyanobacteriales; family Xenococcaceae; genus Hyella. The sequence continues at coordinate 3,768 of CALKUU010000258.1, forward strand.
AGATAGGGTTTTTGAGCGGACTTCCAAATAGACTAGCAAGGCATTAATATCAGCAGGATTAACTCCCCCAATGCGCGAAGCCTGACCAATAGTTAAAGGACGAATTTTGGTAAGTTTCTCACGAGCTTCCAGCCGCAAGCTATCAATATTCGTGTAGTCAATTTCTGCGGGTAACTTCTGGTTGGTATGTTTAGCTATCTGCTCAATTTGACTGGTTTGGCGCTTAATATAACCAGCATACTTAATATCAATTTCTGCTCCTTCAACTTCTGCCTGAGTCAGATCAGAATTATGGAGATTGTAAGTAGCTAGATTAGGATAATGAAACCCAGGACGTCGCAACAATTCACTTAGAGTGATGGAGCCTTTAATTTTTTGACCTAATTCAGTGGCGATCGCTTTACCATTATCGTCATGTTCTTTAACTCTAGTGCTGTGAAGTCGTTCTTTTTCAGCAATAATATTCGCTTGCTTATCGCAATAGAGTTGCCAACGGCGATCATCAATTAGTCCGATTTCTCTACCCAGAGGAGTTAGACGGCGATCGGCATTATCAGAGCGCAACACTAAACGATATTCCGAGCGACTAGTCAGCATCCGATAGGGTTCGCGCAAATCTTTGGTGCAAAGATCGTCAATTAATGTGCCGAGATAGCTCTCTTCCCGAGGGAAAATAATCATTTCTTGTCCTTTCGCAAAACGAGCAGCATTAATTCCCGCGACAATTCCTTGAGCGGCAGCTTCTTCGTAACCGGTCGTGCCGTTAATTTGTCCTGCGGAAAATAGCCCCTCAATTTTTTTAGTCATCAAGGTTGGATAACACTGGGTCGCAGGTAAGAAGTCATATTCCACCGCATAGGCAGGGCGAAGCATCAAACATTCTTCCATCCCAGGGAGAGTTCGCAACATCGCTAATTGCAAGTTCTCTGGTAAACCAGTGGAAAAACCTTGAATGTATAACTCAGGAATATCTCTGCCTTCTGGTTCAATAAAAATCTGATGACTGGCTTTATCGGCGAAGCGGACAATTTTATCTTCGATACTAGGGCAATAGCGAGGACCTTTAGCATCAACCCAACCGCCATAAACAGGGGATAGCTTTAAATTATCGCGAATAATTTTATGGGTTTCTTCTGTGGTGCGAGTTAGATAGCAATTCATTTGCTCACGCTCAACCCAAAGCTCTGGGTCAAAGCTAAACCAGCGAACTTCTTGATCAAAAGGCTGTACTTCCATTTTGCTGTAGTCGACCGATCGCCGATCTACCCTTGCAGGAGTACCAGTTTTGAGGCGATCGGTTTCAAACCCCATCCGATTAAGAGTCTCGGTAAGTCCAATGGCGGCAAACTCACCAGCCCTGCCAGCTTCCATCGATTTTTTACCAACCCAAATACGTCCACCCAAAAAAGTACCGGTGGTGATAATAACTGTCTTGGTGCCAAAACAAGTTCCAAAATAGGTCTCAACCCCAATTACTTCCTCATTTTTCCCCAGTACCAAATTGGTAACCATGCCTTCTCGAATACTGAGGTTGGCTTGATTTTCGACAATACTTTTCATCACCAGGGCATATTCCCGCTTGTCGGTTTGCGCTCTTAATGCCCAAACGGCAGGCCCTCGCGAGGAATTTAAAACCCGCTTTTGCAAATAGGTGCGATCTGCCATTTTGCCAATTTCCCCACCCAAAGCATCAACTTCATGAGTTAACTGTGATTTTGCAGGCCCGCCCACAGCAGGGTTACAGGGTTGCCAGGCAATTTTGTCTAGATTAAGGGTCAACATTAAAGTGCGACAACCTAGCCTAGCTGAAGCAAGAGCCGCTTCACAGCCAGAGTGTCCGCCACCAACAACGATGACATCGAAAACATCTTGAAAATCAACAGTCATAATAGATATCGAGATAGGGATATTGCAAAACTCGATGGTTTTTAAAGAGAAAGCAATTTTAAGTAGGAAAATAATAGACTGAACTTAAACAACCTGGGTGATTAAACAGTCTGTTCTTGGGAAGCTAAAGGATCGGGAATTGTATCGGAGGGCGCTTCAAATTTGCCTTTGAACACATACTCTAGTCTGAGCTTTAACCAAGTAATCATCTGTTCGTTGGTAGAAATAACTGCAACTGAAGGTTGAGGACACTTAGACTTAATATCTTTCATCTCAGGCACTTCGAGAAATGCGGGTTGTTTTACCACCCAAAAGTCAATTTCTTTATTTTGCTCACCATAATTACGAACTCGCTCTTTAATTATTTCCTCAAAAGGTTCTTCTTCCAATAAAAATTTCTGGCTAGCTAAAACGTAATGGTACGTGGTCATTAAAAGTTACTCCTAATCTAGTTTTTCTATTACCTAAATAATATTATTGACAGTCCGATGTTTGCTGTCTTAGTCATATAACTCTATTAACTACTTATAGTTGGTTTTTCATGGCTAGCTTCATTTCTTTAACTGCTCTTTCTAAACCAACTAAAACAGCACGAGCAATAATTGTATGTCCGATGTTTAGCTCTTCCATTCCAGGAATACAAGCGATGGGGTAGACATTCCAATAGGTCAGCCCGTGACCAGCATTGACCCGCAAGCCTTTGGCGATCGCCTGTTCTGTCCCTCTAGTCAAATCGGCAAGCTCTTGAGCTTGCACTTGGGCATTAATCGCGTCGGCATACTTGCCTGTATGCAATTCAATGAATTTTGCTTTGGTGGCAGCCGCAGCTTCAATCTGTGCTTCTTCGGCATCAATAAACCAACTTACGGGAATATCGGCACTTTGCAGTTTGGTTACTACTTCGGTAAAGCGATCCAAATTAGCAACAATATCGATACCCCCTTCAGTGGTTACTTCTTCTCTTTTTTCGGGAACTAAAGTAACGTAATCAGGTTTAATTTCTAAAGCAATGCCTACCATTTCCTCGGTGGGAGCCATTTCTAAATTGAGATGGGTACGCACAGTTTCTCTAAGAATACGCACATCCCGATCTTGAATGTGACGGCGATCTTCTCGTAAATGCACGGTAATGCCGTCAGCACCACCAAGCTCAGCCAAAACCGCAGCGGCGATCGGGTCTGGCTCTACTGTTTTTCTCGCCTGACGAATTGTGGCGACATGATCGATATTTACTCCCAAACTCAACAAACCCAAATGCTCCTAAATCCCAAGGTGAATAACAATTCCAAATTATCCTAGCATCTACCAGAAATTAACCCTGCATTTTTTGCCTAGAGAAAAGCTCTATCCTGACAAGTGCCAGACAACCTTGATTAATCGAGGAAACTATAAGTCAAGTTTTCCATTTAAATATCAACTCCCAAAAAACCTACAAAGCCCTATTCTGCAAGGCATAAAAAATCGAACCGAGTAAACCTACTTGAGGATTCAAAACGACATAAATGGGAATATCCTTGAGAAGATGATTCATCCTGCCCTTATCGAGAAAAGCCTTGAGAAAATTTCCTTGTTTAATAGCTTCTAAATTCTTGGCAGCTATTCCCCCCGCGATGTAAATGCCCCCGAACGGTAATACTTTTAGTGCCAAGTTTCCTGCCGCAGCTCCATAAGCTTCGACAAACATCGCGATCGCCTTTAAACACAAAGAATCCTGCTCTTGCTGCGCACCTTGAGCAATCACTTGACCAGGATCGATCCCAGAGTCGGCTTTGACTTCCCAGGTTCTAATTTTCTGCCCAATAATTTTGTTTTCGGGTGCAAACTCCCTATCTCGCAAAAATTGATAGATATTAATGATTCCCTGACCGGAAACTACCCTTTCGACGGAGATATGTTTCTGACCCAATTTTTGATACAGATATCGCCAAAGCTCGAGTTCTAGATCATTGCGAGGGGCAAAATCGGCATGTCCCCCCTCGGAGGGAAAAACACTATATTGACCATTCTGAGATATGAGGAAACTCTCCCCCAGACCAGTACCCGCACCAATAACGGCGATCGTCTGATTCGGAATCACTTTCCCTGCTTGCAAAACTGCTAACTCAGATTCTTTTAACCCTAAAACACCATAGCTATTGGCAGCAAAATCATTAAGCAAAGAAACCTTAGAGATTTCCAATTCTTGCTGAAGGCGATCGCTAGTGAGTTGCCACTTAAGATTAGTCAGATGAGAGCGATTATTAATTACAGGCCCAGCGATCGCAAAACAAGCTGAGGACGGTTGAGCTAGATCGAACTCTTTCATAAAGCTCTTAACCATAGGTACTAAATCGGCAAATTCAGCACTCACAAACTGTTTTTCTTGGATAGTTTTAAAAGATTGGCTATCAGAGCTAACCTCGACTAACCTTAAGATAGTTTTCGTTCCGCCGATGTCGCCACACAGGAGTAACATAGATGCTTAATAATTTATTGGGCTAACTTATAGTAGTCAAAATTCTGGTGAGGATCTAATTTCGACTCTCACAAAGGTTGAATTTCAGTAGAGCAATTTTCCTTAACTAGTATCTGACTTTCCTAAGAAAATCGCTTGAAATATTTGATAGTCTTAAGATGTTTGTGAACTGAAAAAATTTGTAGCTACCAGAAAATCTCTTTCGCAACAAGAAAAACCGATTTTTAAAGGGATAAAGCGGCTGTCTTGACTAAATTGATTGGATATCAGTTTTCTCTAACTCTCCACAATGCCCAAAAGCAAGACGAACAAATAATAGGAAAATAAGTTATTGAAAATATTCCAAATAATCCACTCACCTAAAAAGCTTAATTTTTCTAGAAAAGTCTTTAATAATCTTTACCTAGGGCGAGTGAAAAGCCTTGTCTATAAATCAGTCTAGGTATTTGTGATTAACATCTATCTCCTATGCATATTCTTGTAAATTATGCTGTTGCAGAAGATCCAATATCGACTGTAACATGCAGTAAAATTACACCTCAAAACCCTGAAATTATCTGAAATTATAAGTTCAGCAATTTAACAGACACACATCACGATCAAATTACTCTTCAAATTAAGGGTAATACTGCAAACATAGTTACTTTGAGGATACAAACGTACGCTTATGTCTAAATTAGGAAGACGTAAATTTTTGGTATACGGTTCTACTGGCCTCGCAGCTAGTATGCTTTTAAAGTCATGTGCTAGCACTGACACTTCTACTTCTGGTACCGATGGTTCTTCTAATGGGGGTTCTGATGCCGATGGCATTAAAGTAGGAATCCTCCATTCGCTGAGTGGCACAATGGCTATCAGTGAAACCACAGTTGTGGACGCGGAATTATTAGCGATCGATGAAATTAATGCCGCAGGAGGCGTTTTAGGAAAGCAGATCATTCCGATCAAGGAAGACGGAGCCTCAGATTGGCCAACATTTGCGGAGAAAGCAACTAAATTAATTGACAGAGACAAAGTTGTAACTGTTTTTGGCTGCTGGACTTCTGCTAGTCGTAAAGCAGTATTGCCAGTTTTTGAATCCAAGAAACATATGCTTTGGTATCCAGTCCAATATGAAGGTCAGGAATGCTCCAATAATATTTTCTACACTGGAGCTGCACCTAACCAACAGATTGAACCAGCAGTGGACTGGCTTCTTGAAAACAAAGGTAAGGACTTTTTCTTGGTTGGCTCAGACTATGTCTTCCCTCGTACCGCCAACACCATTATCAAATCACAGTTAGCAGCCAAAGGTGGTAAAACGGTTGGAGAAGATTATATTCCCTTGGGTGATACTGAAGTAACGCCGATTATCACTAAACTCAAAGCTGCTCTACCTAAAGGCGGCGTGATTTTCAATAGTTTGAATGGAGATAGCAACGTTGCCTTCTTTAAACAAATGCAAGGCGCCGGGCTAAATCCTGATAAGTATCCAGTTATGTCGGTAAGTATTGCGGAAGAAGAAGTTCGTCAAATTGGTAGCCAATACCTTAAAGGTCACTATGCTTCTTGGAACTATTATCAGACTGTAGAAAGTCCTGAAAATGACACTTTCGTTAAAGCATTTAAAGCCAAGTATGGAGAAGATCGCGTAACCAACGACCCGATGGAAGCTGCTTACATCATGGTTTATCTTTGGAAACAGGCAGTAGAAGCAGCAGGTACTACGGATTTGGAAGCAGTTCGCAAAGCCGCAGTAGGTCAGAAATTGGCTGCCCCTGGTGGTCTAGTTACAATGCAGCCTAACCACCACATTTCTAAAACAGTGAGAATCGGGGAAGTCAGAGATGACGGCTTATTTGATATCGTTTGGGCTACCGATGGTCCATTAGATCCGATTCCTTGGAATCAGTATGTAGCCGAAACTAAAGGCTATGCTTGCGACTGGAGTGATCCAGAAAAGGGCGGAAAATACAAGACCTAAAAACTCTCAAAACTCAAATTTAAATCTACTAGGATTTGAAACTAGAAATTAAAGTTTTCCCCTCTTAACCCAGGGGGAACTTTGTTGATTTGGGGTGAGCTTATGTCGATCGCTGCTCTTCCACAAGAAGTCAATTTGAAAACTCATTAACTTGCCCTAAACAACTAAATCATCATCAATCTAAGCTTTGCTGAATTATCCAAACATTTAATTATTAAAAATACTTGTGTCTGCTCTAATTGAAGGACTTTTTAACGGAATTAGTATTGGCTCAGTACTACTAATCGCTGCTTTGGGATTAGCAATAGTTTTTGGCTTAATGGGCGTTATTAATCTTGCCCATGGTGAATTGATAATGCTTGGTGCTTATACAACCTTTGTTGTTCAAAACATCTTTAAGCCTTTGGGTGAACCTTGGTTTGGTCTATATATTATTGTTTCTATTCCTGCCGCATTTATTGTTGCAGCGATCGCAGGGTTGATTTTAGAAAAAAGCGTAATCCGCCTCCTCTACGGGCGACCGCTAGAAACCTTACTCGCAACTTGGGGCGTAAGTTTAATTTTGCGCCAATTAGTAAGAAGTGTTAACTCGCTTTTGGCAATTTCTATTGCCTTATTTTGCCTACTTTTCTTTGGCGGACTTAGCTTATTGAAGCAACGTCGTTCTGATTGGGAAGTTGTTCGGAATCAAGTGATTGCGATTCTCTTACCTGTCTCCATAACGATTTCCGCCCTGGTAGGAAACTTGATGAGTGGCAACTTTAAACTTACTAGAGCTTGGTTTAGTGCTAGAAATGTTGATGTCAGCTCACCGGCTTGGTTAAGAGGAGGAATTAGAGTTTCAGAAAACTTTCAAATTCCCTATGTTCGTTTATTTATCATTGTCCTTACGATTATCTGTTTAATTGGTGTTTATTGGTTTTTAAATCGCTCTACTTGGGGTTTAAAGATCCGTGCAGTGACTCAAAATCGAGAAATGAGTTCTTGCTTAGGCATTCCCACTGAAACTGTCGATGCTCTTACCTTCGCCTTAGGATCTGGGTTAGCAGGGGTGGCAGGCTGTGCCGTTAGCCTACTCGGTTCTGTCGGACCAAATACAGGACAAAATTATATTGTTGATACCTTTATGGTTGTAGTTGTCGGCGGAGTAGGAAATCTCCTGGGCGCGATTATAGCTGCCTTAGGAATAGGAACCTTTAACTACTTAATTGGTTCTGGAACCCTAGCCTTAATGTTCAGTTCTTCCGAACAATTGGCACCTTTTTTATCTTTTATTTCTACCAGCAGCATGGCAAAAGTGATGGTCTTTGCTCTGATTATTAGCTTTCTCCAAATTAGACCCGCTGGACTATTTCCTCAAAAAGGTAGAACTGCCGAATTATAGCCTTTGTCAAGAAATTGCTATCTGTACACGGACGAAGTTAACCACCTGAGTAAGTTAATGATTGCTTATCAGTGACTACGTAATAGTAACTAGTTACTGGTTATTTTGGGTTAATTTGTTTTACCACAGAAAATCTAAAAAGTGGTATTTTCACTTAGGTATAATCGACAAAAACCACCAAGTTTAGATTGGAACGTATTGTAAGAGTTAGATCTTGAATCTGGTTATTTTTGTTTATATATCTTTATTTTATTTACATAAATTTAATTGACTTGCACAATATTTACATCTTAGTGCTATCCCATAATGAATAAATGATTTACTATCGTATCTATCGGTAACAGAGCGAAGCTTTTAACAATTATTTATGTACGAGCAAGTTCTGAAAAAACTCCTCCAAACAGATCCCTAAAAATTATAAAAAGAAGATTTAGTGCTTTTGCAAAGGTCTCTATAAACGGTAGTTGGGAATGCCGAGACAGCTCGATAATTTGTATCAGGCTGGTGAGTTTAAATTATGAATAGAACCTAGGATTCTTAACCCGTATATCTTTCAAGTTCCAGATAACTTAAAAAAGTAAATAGCATTGCTGCTTCATCGGTTTTTTCTTATGAGCACCTTTGTGTTGGCTTTTTACTGGTAAATTTTTGCCTGCATCTTAAAATCTCGTTCACCTTAGACTTCGGACTTAAATATTATGTCTATCTCTTTATACAAGATTTCTGAGCAAATGAAGCAAGAATCGCCTGTCTTTATAGTAGGTGTTCCTCGCAGTGGGACGACTATTTTATATCGCACAATTCAACAACACGCTAACTTTAGTATCCTCAAATCGGATCAACCATCAAAGGTTCAATTATCAGAAACGGCTGTTTTCAAAAATCCTTATAATACCTACCTCAATCAGGAGACCTATAATAACTCTGATTCCGAGCCGTTTCAATTCATGATGAAAAATTCGGAGCTGCAAGAGCAATTTAATCGAGTTACCGAACCGATTCAAAAATTTCAACGTTATTTTTTGGGCAAAGAATTATTTCAAAAATCACTGTCAAGAATTAGATTAATCCCAGAATCTTCTCGCACTACTCTCTGGTCTTCGATGAAAAATGATCTTCTAATTCGCAGTTTTTTTTACTTTGCAAAGCAATCTAGGGGAACTCAAAGACTAATTGAAAAAACGCCGAAACATATCTTTTATCTCCCCGAAATTCGTCGGACTTTTCCCAAAGCTAAAATAATTTTCGTATCCCGCCATCCTATCGATGTTTTTAGTTCTTATCGGATGAGACTTCAAGTTTCTTTAGACAAAAATGTTGATCCTCGAGATTTGAATTGGCTAAAAATTTCACCACAGGCTTTCTGTAATCAATATTCAGCTCAATTAAAGATTGCTTTGAGAGAAGCCAGGTTGAATCCAGATTCTTTCACAATAATTAGCTACGAAGATTTTACCAACAATCTCAGAAGCACTTTAGAAAATCTATTCAATTTTTTGGGAGAAAATTTTGATGCTAACTGTATTCCCAAAGATGAAAATAATCAAGTTGAGAAAAAATTAGATTTACATGTCTGGGGTAAAGTCACTAAAAAGACAAAAAACTGGCAAGATTTTGTCAACTGGCAAGATGCGGCTTATATTGAGTATAGGCTATCGGAAATGATGAATACAATAAGATGCAGACCCTATGTGTATCGGGAGAGAAAACTCCCAGCTAGACTTGCCAGGGTTAGTGGAAGATGAATCGGTAAAGGCGCTGATCAGCTTAGAGCTTAGAGGTTATTTTATGCTTGTCTGTCATTCTAACTTGCCCTAAATAGTTACTGACTTGCAGGTAAAGTTTGGGAAAGCGACAATATATTTTTAACTTAAAAATTAGGAGTTTAAATCATTCCTAATTTCTAGCTCCTAATCAAGATGAAGAATTTGTTGTTTTTTCTAACTGGTGGGTTTTTAAGTGCAGCTTTCCTTATTTTGGGAGGGCTTGCACAAACAGGCGATCGCTTTTTCTCAACTTTAGAAAATATCTTTAAGCCGCCGCGAACAGAATTAACAATCTCGGATTCTCATATTCTACTGAAGCAGATTCAGAGTATGCAGGAGCTGACGACAACTGTCTATAAATTAGAAACAATTGTTCCCACCTCAGCAGATTTTACCTGGGGGCAAGACTGGACAATTGCAACTACCAAGCTGCTTTATTTAGCTCGGGGGGAAGTAAGAGCAGGAATAGATCTCAGTCAACTCACCGCGGATGATATTCAAATCGAAGAAAATAAAATTTCTATTGCTTTGCCGATCGCCAAAATTTTGGATAGTAAAATCGATGTCGAAAATTCGCAAGTCTATCACTATGATCGAGGATTTCTTAATTTAGGTCCTGACGTTGCCCCTCAACTGCAAACTTTAGCTCAACAAAAAACCCTAGCCAAAATAATTTCTAAAGCTTGCGAAGACAATATTTTAGAAAATGCTAACCAACAAGCTAAAGATGCGATCGCGAATTTTTTAACTCTCACCAACCAAAAAGAAGTAGAAATAACTAGCTCAGAACCTAGTCAGCAAGAGTGTGGCACCATTAATTCTCTAGTTCCTAACCAAAAAAAATCAGAAGCACCACACCTATAAATCAATTCTTACATTAGCCTAACCACTATTATTCCAAGAATGTCCTTACCTCACCATCAGGACTTAGCAGCAGTCGCACCGTAATTTTTTCCTGCTCAGTAAAAGGAGAAACAAAGGGTTCTCCTCGCAGAGGAATATTCGTGCGATCTAGATAAATTCCTGCTGCCTTGCCGATCGGGATAATTCTTTGAATAGATCCATCTTGACTAAGAATCAGACGATATTCTACGGTTTGTCGTAATTCCTGCGGCGATTGCCACTTATTGCGAAAGTAGCTATTAATTTCTTGAAGCTGAGAATCTCCAACATTCCCAGAAGGTTGGAGTAAAGCAGATTTAGTATCAGCATCGTCTCCCTTTCTTTCTTGAAGAGCTATTTGCTCGTCAGCTTTTTCTGGGGAATTAGGGGGATTTTGTTCAGAAGTTCTATCTGTTGACCCCTCTTGTGCTGATCGACTAGATCTAGATTGAGTAGCTGAGTTCTCAGTAATAGTAGTGCTGATTTTTGGTTTTGCGGAAGTTGAAGACTCTTGAGCTTGATCCAAACCAGCGATCTCAACTTTTGAATTGTTAGTTTGGGCATTGTTAATTGATGCGTCTGGAATTGATACATTCGGCTCAACTACGTTTGTTTGTGGTGACTTCTGCTTCGATGCGTTTAGCTCAGGGACTTCCGTCTTTTCCTCTTGAGGAGGAATCGCAATAGTTGCTTCTACTTGAGTTTTATCTAAGCCAGACTTCTGAGAACTGGTCTTGTTAGGGTCAACATTTTCAGAACTGTTTTGTTGCGAAGGTGAGGAACTAGCGACAGAATCTTGTGTCGGTAAAGGTGTCCAAGGAGGAATTGATAGACTCCCCACAGGAGGAGAAAATTGAGCAGGATCGGGAATATTTGGCGGCAGTTTGGGAGTTGTCACCGCAGGAGGGGGTGGTAACCTTTCGCGATCGCGTAGGCTTGGAGTTTCTTTAACTTTGGCAACTGGCTGCTTGGCACTTTCTGAAATTTGGGGCGGAATTACATCGGCACCGACTTTCGGTTTAGTCGGGGTAGTTACTTCTTGTTGACGAGAGGCAACCTGATTTTGCCATCTAGACCTAAAGAAAATTCCACTCCCTACTAAACCCAGAGCGATCGCCAAGAGACCGACTAAAGCCGTGAACCGAAAAGGAAAAATCTCTTTCTTTTGTTGAACCTGTTGTTTTTGCTCCTGCGAGAGAACAAGCATTGCCTCTTGATAGTCATCTAGAGCTGAGCCTAAATCAAATAGCTGTGTTGCCGACAGAGAAATCTGGGTTAAATCGGCATCCGAATCCACCGAATTGAGATCAAGTTGGTGATTAACCAACTCTGATGAAGAAAAAGTAGATTGACTTACCTGATGCTGATTCTCTTGCTCAGCATCTTCAAGGTTTGGATCTACACCATCAGGTAATTCGATATCTGAGAGATCAAAAGAGAATGGTTCAAAGGAAAATAACTCAGCAGAAGTTGAATCGGCAAAAGACTGAGCTAAAAAATTCTCTATGTAAGTGGAGACAACTTGGCAAAGTTGATCGAGTTTACTTCGATCTCCCGACAAACTAATCGTTTCCCCCTCAAATAGTCTTGGGTCATCAAAACTCAGCTTAAATTGATAATCTTCGGTTGCCTGCTGTGATTTCCAAAAATGACGAACGGGATTTTTCTGCCAAATTTCTAGGGTACAAGTAGGCGGAGTAAAACGACGAATAACAGAATAAGAGGAATCCATGCTTAAAAATATTGATTTATGATTGCCCCAAAATAGCTAGCCACAATAATCGATTGCCATTATTGCCACTGTAGAAAAGAAGATCGACCAACAATTTTAACCCTAGCTGATATAGCTGTTCACTTTTGATTGTAGTTTCTGCAACCATCCTTTCTTGGTACAAATTAGTAAACTTATCCAGATAGTCACCTAATAAAGCCATTTTATAGGGTTCTTGGTTTTGCTCTGTTACTTGTTCCAAAAGACTAACCGCCCTTCGAAGCAGCTCTTTTTCGTTTTTAGCCAGATAACAAATAATCAAAACTAGCGATCTTGCCTCTTCTACATCCAACTTCTTTCTACCCCCAGAACTTTTCCGCAAAGGATTAGCCTGTCGCAGTCGCCAGAGATCGACCCGATCCTTAATAATCGGATCTAGCTCTAGGGCGGTAGCAGCTTGCAAAATACTGTCAGAGGTAATTCCGGCGATCGCCTCTAAAGCTAAAATAATCAAATCGAGATGGGACTTGATATTGTCTAATTGGCTAATGGTAGGCACCCTCATTCTGTGCAAACCTTGCCATTTAGTTATCGAAGGATTGTTACGAGTGCTAGGTTGCATTATGCTACCGATGATAGAGATCGAACAAAGCAAAAAGTTAGTAAGAATATCTTATCTAATCAATCGCAAATAATTATGGGCTAAAGTGCGGAATATCTTTCAGCTACTCTTTTAACTGGGTTTCAACTTGTTCAAGATTACCCTACAAGCAAATCTATGCCGATTAATCTGTTTAGCAATGAAAATATTTGACACCAATGTTTTAGAATTTTAAACAAAATATATAAATTTAAATATAACTATACTTTGGAGATAAGCGGGTATGTATATCGTGCAAATTGCCTCGGAATGCGCACCAGTTATTAAGGCTGGAGGCTTAGGCGATGTTGTTTATGGTTTAAGCCGAGAATTAGAACTTCGTGGTAATTGCGTCGAGATAATTCTACCCATGTACGACTGTATGAGATACGACCATGTTTGGGGTCTTCATGAAGCCTATAAAGGTCTTTCCGTACCTTGGTACGATGGAGCGATCGAATGTGATGTCTACTG
>CALKUU010000259.1 GCA_937996665.1 uncultured Xenococcaceae cyanobacterium
AGGATAATTTGGGTTGCAATGCCTCTTGATGAAATAATTACTAGATATGGAAATATCTAAGTTAATTAGTAATTACAAGCATAATGTCTGATTCTCGTTCTGATTCCCAAGCAGTAAATAACGCAGTCGCCAAACTCTACAACACCTATCCTTTCCCTCCTGACCCGTTAACCGATGATACGCCTCCTGGCTATAACTGGCGTTGGAATTGGGTAACTGCTTATAATTTTTGCACTGGACAAAAACCATCGCGTCAAGATATTCGGATCTTGGATGCTGGTTGTGGGACTGGTTCGGGGACAGATTATTTGATTCATCTTAATCCTGAAGCTGAAGTTGTTGCGGTCGATATTAGCCAAAAAGCGATCGCTGTAGCTGAGGAAAGATGTCAAAGATCGGGGGTGATTGCGAAGCATCAAAAGCCGATCACCTTCAAGCAGATGAGACTAGAAGAAGCTGCTGATCTGCCAGGGGAATTTGACCTAATTAACTGTGTGGGGGTTCTGCATCATATGCCAGATCCAGTTAAGGGTATTCAGGCTCTAGCGAAAAAACTAGCCCCAGGTGGTTTATTTCATATTTTTGTCTATGCTGAATTTGGACGTGCAGAAATTAGCTTGATGCAAAAAGCGATCGCTATCGTCCAAGGAGATAAAAGAGGCGATTATGTAGATGGAGTTAAAGTTGGTCGCGATATTTTTGCCAACCTGCCCGAGGGTAACCCGGTTTTAAAACATTCAGAACGTTGGAAGTACGAAAATCATAAGGACGAAGCCTTTGCAGATATGTATGTGCATCCGCAAGAAGTTGATTACAACGTTGAGACTCTATTTGAGTTGATTGATGCTTCGGGTCTAGAATTTGTCGGCTTTTCTAATCCTCAGTTTTGGGATCTAGAACGGCTAATTGGTAAATCAGATGAGTTGATGGCTAGAGCAAAATCTCTAAGCGATCGCGATTTTTATCGTTTGGTTGAGCTACTCGACCCCACTGCTAATCACCACGAGTTTTTCTTGACTAAACCACCTCTACCCAAAGCTGATTGGTCAGCAGATGAGCAGTTACTCGCAGCAATTCCTGAACGTTATCCCTATATGCAAGGCTATCCGAGCTTGAGCTTTTTTAATTACGATTATCAGATGGTCAATATCTCTGAAGCTGAGTTGGCTTTTATGCAAGCATGCGATCGCAATCAAGAAGCAGGTTTAACTGTGGCTGAGATTTTGAAAGATCATCCATTGAAGTTGGCAGAAGTGCGATCTCTTCAGACTAGACAGTTAATAATGCTGAGTCGAACTTAGTTGATTTACCCCGACAGGCTGATTGAATTGATAGTAACTAATGCTCAGGCTCGATAGCATAACATTGGGGGAAACTGAGTGATTTTAGTGTCAGAAAGTATCAAGTTGTAATTAATATTAGTTCGCTAAGACTACTAAGGTAGTTGTCTTTGAAATTATCCAGAATTTATCTATTTGAGAGAAAATTGACTTAATTTAGACTTTGACTAATTAAAAAATGTTTTTGAACGATTTTATTTGTAGTGCTAAATAATTCGTGAAAATGAAATTGTTGATTGATTTTAATCTTATCTGCTTTTCATCTAATCTTCATGAAAGTTTCACTTTAACTTTACTGAGATTTGCTCAGATCCGCCTAAGATACTATTCAGATAGATACCTGTAAGAATACTTGCAATATATCTGAAAATGCATTGACGAGCCACTTAATTTTCTCTCCAAAAATATCACTCTCTGTCTTGAATTCTACGTATATTAATTCTAAAGGCTTTTGTTAAAACATATTTCAGATCAGTTACATCTTTAGTGAAAATGTAATTGCTTATATGGTTTCTTTACTTTTTCTGGCTAATTGAATAGCCAGATATATTCTTTACACAAAAAAATATGTCATTTTCAAATCTTTTCGAACTGTCTGCTCTAGATGGTACCAATGGCTTTGTAATTAATGGTATTGCTCCTGGCGATTTCTCTGGTCGCTCAGTGAGCGATGCGGGAGATGTTAATGGGGATGGAATTGATGATCTAATTATCGGTGCAAGCGATGCAGATCCTAATGGTCTTGGCAGTGCAGGAGAAAGTTATGTAGTATTTGGCTCGGATAGTGGGTTTGCTGCCAATTTTGAACTTTCTGCTCTAGATGGAACGAATGGTTTTGTTCTTAATGGGATTAATGAAGGCGACTTTTCAGGTCTTTCAGTAAGTAGTGCGGGAGATGTTAATGGAGATGGAATTGATGATCTGATTATTGGTTCAAGTAGTTTTTCGACTGGTGGTATAGGAGAAAGTTATGTAGTCTTTGGTTCGGATAGTGGTTTTGCCGCCAATTTTGAACTGTTTGAGCTAGATGGAACGAATGGTTTTATCATCAACGGTATTGATGAAAATGACTTTTCTGGTCGTTCAGTGAGTGATGCGGGAGATGTTAATGGAGATGGGATTGATGACATTATTATCGGTGCAGATAGTGCCGACCCCAACGGTAATGAGGATGCAGGAGAAAGCTATGTGATCTTTGGCTCGGATAGTGGGTTTGCTAACAGTTTTGAACTATTTGATCTAGATGGAACGAATGGTTTTGTCCTTAATGGCATTAATGAAGGTGATCGTTCAGGTTCTGCTGTAAGTGGTGCAGGAGATGTTAATGGAGATGGGATTGATGATCTGATTATTAGTGCGACCTATGCTTATGCCACCAGTGGTCTTGGCAGTGCAGGAGAAAGCTATGTAGTCTTTGGCTCGGATAATGGTTTTGCTGCCAATTTTGAACTTTCTGCTCTAGACGGAACGAATGGTTTTGTCCTTAATGGCATTAACGAAGGCGATTTTTCAGGTCTTTCAGTAAGTAGTGCAGGAGATGTTAATGGAGATGGAATTGATGATCTGATTATTGGGGCAGCTATTTTTTCGACTGGTAGTGCAGGAGAAAGCTATGTAGTCTTTGGCTCGGATAGTGGGTTTGCTGCCAATTTTGAACTTTCTGCTCTAGATGGGACGAATGGTTTTATTATCGATGGTGTTGATCCAGACGACTTTGCTGGTACTGCTGTAAGCGGTGTGGGCGACGTTAATGGGGATGGAATTGATGACTTTATTGTTGGTGCTAATGGTGCAGATCCTAATGGTCTTGGTAGTGCAGGAGAAAGTTATCTAGTCTTCGGCTCAGATAGTGGGTTTGCCGACCGTTTAGACTTATCTACTATAGATGGAACGAATGGTTTCATCCTCAATGGTATTGATCCTGAAGATTTCTCTGGCCGTTCAGTGAGTGGTGCGGGAGACGTCAATGGGGACGGAATTGATGACTTTATTATCGGCGCAGATAGTGCAGATCCTAATGGAAATGAAGATGCAGGAGAAAGTTATGTAGTCTTTGGACAAGCAACACAACCTGACGTTGTGCCACAGCCACCAGAACTAAATTTTGACAATAGAATTTTTGCAACTGAGGGAGCAGATGAAATTATTCTTGGTGGAAGTGAGCAAGTTGCCTTTGGTTTAGAAGGCGATGATGTTATTGATTTTAGAAATGACACTGGTGCGAATCGTGCCTTTGGGGGAGATGGGGCTGATACCTTCTTCTTGGGTTCAGGCGATCGCATTTTTGGAGTAGATGGAGATGATACCTTCATCGTTGGCACAGGTGGCGGCAATGTGATCACTGGTAATCGAGGCGATGACCAATATATTATTGCTAATGGGGTAATTCCAGAGTCTGCGAATACGATTACTGATTTTGTAACTGGAGATGACTTACTAGTTGTCCAAAATTTGGGAGCTAGTTTTGGGGATTTGAGTTTTAGAGATAGTGCTGAAGGTGCAATTATTGCCCTCAATGGTGAAGACTTAGTAGTACTTACCAATCGCAATGCCAACTTTAT
>CALKUU010000260.1 GCA_937996665.1 uncultured Xenococcaceae cyanobacterium
TTTGTCTCTATCTTTGGTAAAAAGTTACAATTTGAAACTTTTGAAGAGTTTGATGGTTTTATGATGAATTCTGATCAGCCCCTAATTCTTTAATAAAAAAATTAAAGGCTTTTATTGGATTAACGTTCCCAAATAATATCAACGTCTTTTCGACTCAAAAACTAAACAATAACCCTCTGGGACAACTCGAAATTCATAAAGCGGCGAAACTCTATTCCAACACTTTTGATTGTGATAGTGATAACAATTCTGACAACAGTCCACATCAGAATTAGTCTTGGATTCAGGATGAGAAGTGTTCAATAACTCTTTCTGATTAATTCCTCGCAAAATCAACTTATCCCCTTGCCAAGTCGCCTCAACAATTCCAGTATTTGCAAATTTCTCCCAGCGAGGATTGTCATTCAGGTTATTAGGAAAAGTTAGAGTGATATAAGAATTAGTCTCATTAATTTCCCCTTCATAATGATTTGGCGTAGTTTTCTGAGGTTGAATAAAGCGATCGCCTATCGGAAATTCCAATAAATTACCAACCGAAGGAGAATGAATTTGATAACGACTGTATAACTCCTCTAAACCTGCCAAATCAAAAAGATAATCCTGCAATCCATGAACAAGCACCACATGTTGAGGGCGTAGATTGTGAATAAGTTGGGTTGTATTCCGACCATCACTATGTTCAGCCAGCAGATAACTTTCAGTTTTTAGCCACTTGCCTTGAGGTAGATTATATTTTGCCTCAATACCCAAAAAATTCGGATCAAATGGCTCTTGATGAGGACTCTCGGGAAATAAGACTAGCCAGTCCCCGACCTCCTGATTAAGATAAACAGACAAATCTGCGTTTTTATCTGCCAGAACAATACGAGGAGACTGAGATTGAAAAATACCGTCGATGCTACCAATTTTTTGCATGCGAGGACAAACCCGCTCATCCCAAAACAGAGATTGGTGTCTAGCAAAATTTTGAACTGAGACAGGAAATTGCGGCAACATTTCTAAATAGGTATCGCAAGCTCTCGCTATGTTTTCATCCACCCAAATATCTAAATCTCGACCAGTAAATTTATGATGAGAACGGAGCAGCTTTAAGATCTCCTGAGCAAGCCCGATCGCTTCAACTGGCAAAAGAATATTCATCCCAGCCACCAAAGCTAGATTAAGCCGTTCCATTAATTGCTTTTCTTGCTGACGCCGGTGAGGCTGACGAACAGAACCGTAGCTCCCCTCAAGAATTAGAATATCAGGAGCAAAACCGCGAATATTTTCAACAGATAAACCTTCCACTAATTGAAAATTGGAAAGAGAAAAATCACCTGTGTAGACTATTTTATATTTTTTATTTTTGGTTTTATAAGTCAGCAAGATTCCTGCCGCACCAGGCAGGTGACCTACAGGAAATAGCTCAAATTGAAGTTGTTCGTTAATAACAACAGGCGATCGCCAAGGGAGAGGAGAAACCTGACTTATTACTTGTTGGGCAATCTCTTCAGACCAATAAAGTGGAAGTAGTTGAGAAGTAACCGCACTGGTATAAATCGGAATTTTTGGAAAATTCTGGTTTAACTGCGGTAGTCCTCGACAGTGGTCTCTATGAGCGTGAGAACAAAAAATAAAATCGGCGGCGGGTAAATCATTTAAATTTGCCGAAGAGGGAAATTCAGCAATTCCACAATCGAGCATAATCCGATATTCGCCTAAATTCAGCATTAGACAAACCCCCTCTTGGTCGTGACCTACCCCATAGGGCAAGCAAGATAAAGGGGTAGATCTATTGTTAGCTTTGGCAGAAATTTTGCGCATTATGGCAGCGAATCAAGATATTCTTCTAAATCAAGCCTCAATCAAGGCTTAAACCCCAGTTGATAAGACTATTCTCTTTAATCTATACCTACCGACAAGCTAAATAATAAATAGTTAATCAAATGTTGCTAAAATCACTTCTCGACGAAAATAATACTCTTTCACTACTTAACTCTGTGGATAACCTGTGGAAAAACCCCCATTCAGGGCTTTTTTCTGTGGATAACTATTCAATTTAACTTATCATTATCGGCGAAACTCAAGAATTATGCTGTTTGCTCGCAAAATTAATGCGATCGCTAAGCTGAGTTAATGTTTGATTGAACTTGCGATCTTGTTTTGCTAATTTAGTAATCTTATCGCAACCGTAAATCACAGTAGTATGGTCTTTACCGCCAAACACATCACCAATTCGTGGCAAGCTCAAGCTCGTATGCTGACGCATCAGATACATAGCAATTTGCCTAGCAGTACTAATCTCTCGACGACGGGAAGCCCCTTGTAAATCAGCTAGAGATACTTTTAGCTCGGCAGTGATAACTTCTAAAATAATTTCTGGAGAAGTCGCGATCTTTTCGATTGGGGGATTGAGAATTGAGGCAATATTTGTCACTGTCATCGGTAACCCAGAAATTGACAAGTAAGCAATAGTGCGGATCAAAGCCCCTTCCAATTCCCGAATATTCGATTTGCAATGAGTAGCAATATATTCGATCGCATCTTTCGGAACGCGAATATTTTCGTATTCAGCCTTTTTTTGGAGAATTGCCATCCTCGTTTCTAAATCAGGAGTTTGCACATCGGCAATTAGACCCATTGAAAAGCGAGAAATTAAGCGCTCTTGCAATTGAGAAATTTTATGAGGCGGGCGATCGCTAGCAATAACTACCTGTTTTCCTGCTTCATGCAGAGTATTAAAAGTGTGAAAAAATTCCTCTTGAGTGTATTCCTTACCCTCAATAAATTGGATATCATCAACCAACAAAATATCGGCAGTACGATAATAGTCCCGAAAGTTTTCCATATTATCGTCGCGAATGGCAGCAATTAAATCGTTGGTAAATTGCTCAGACGAGATATAGAAGACCCGAGCTTCGGAATTAATTTCGCGATGATAATGACCGATCGCCTGCATCAAATGGGTCTTACCTAGACCCACACCACCGCAAAGAAATAAAGGATTAAAATCTCGACCAGGAGACTCCGCCACAGCCAAGGCAGCAGCATGAGCCATCCGATTAGTAGGGCCAACCACAAAGCGATAGAAAGTATATTTGGAATTTAATTCAACTAAGCCCTTAGTATTCTGCTGGTTTGCTGATTTAGGAACAGGGATGGAGGCAGAAAAATCGGTTTCAACCCAGTCTGAATTATCTGCTCGATTCAAGACTAAATGAAGGTCAACACTCTGACCCAAAATCTCAGCAACGACTTCACCAATAATTGCCAGATAATTTTTTCGCAGGTGCTTTAAAACAAAAGGATTAGGCACGCCAATAGTCAAGCTGTCACTTTTTAGCTCCTTAATCGTTGTTTCCTGAATCCAAGTTTCAAATGTAGGACGATTTAGCTTTTGCTCTAAGCGTTCTAGCACTTGACTCCAAAGTTGTTGAGCAGATGGGGACACTTTAGTTATTGGTTGTCACTATGTTTGTGGGCTAGCTAGACTAACATCATAAGCAAATCTACTCACCAATATTAAAGAAATTTAATTAAGAATTGCTTCTTTACTTAACTACTTTTTTATTCAACAATTTTTTTAGTATCTTTTAAATGGACATTTTAAATTGCTCAAAACTTTAATTAATTTTCTGTTGAAACGATTAGGTCTTAGTACAAAAAAGTCAGTTGTCACCAATTGATGGTGTTCTAAAGCAAAAGCGTTTGTCAATACAAAATGTGCATATCCAGAAAGTTTTCTTGATCATAAACAGCCATACTGCTGTCCTTCAGTAATGCAACAGGTCAAAATTGTCTACCAGTCTAAAACATCGTCAGATTTCGTTGAGCTTAAGCTCTTGCCTGAAGAATATTACGATGAACTCGAACCCGATGATACTTCCTTTGAGGAGGATGGAATACCAAGATTCTTAAATCCGATTGAATATGTTCCACTAGATGCTGCTGAACTAAAACTAGTTGTTATCACAGAACCTTGCAAATCTGGAAAAAGGGAATTTCGTATCCAGCTATTGGACGGCAACAAAGTGGAATGTGTTCATTCGATTTGGCCTGACGGTACCGAGGAACTCATTCACACGACCGATTTAGATAAAGAGACGTACCATATAATTCGAACAGTCAAAGATACGAATGGTTATTGGTCAGTTGTGACGAACACGATCACTAAAGATTCTTCGCTTGACTATATTCACAAGAATTATTTGGGGACATTCTCTGACAAACAACTTCTGCGATTCTGGGATAACTATGCTGCCAGATTTGCCAAATAATGAATTGATGGACTGGAAACGTGTCTACATATCTTGAGATAAGCCTTCAAAGATCTTCTTTCTCAAACTCTGCTAAGTTTGTGCTGTTTCTAGCCAATCAACGATCGCTTTAGCAATTTCTCGTTTACCGATCGCCTGTTGGGGTTCATTCTCTTTAGTTACCAGATAAGCCACCTGTTCTCCTTGCTCACCTTTTTCCTCTCCCCGATTAGCTACCACCAGTTGATAACCCTGCTCTAATCTGGACTGAGCGATCGCCATTAACTCCTGGTGAGAGACATTCTCCTGGTACTTAAAAGTAATCATCTTCAGATCGGGAAACTGCTGCCTTACCTTCGCAATCACCTTAGCGGTGGGGACTAGTTCGAGCTTGAGTTGCTCACCACTAGGAATTTTGCCAGTAAATACCTGCTTTGGTCGATAATCAGCCACCGCAGCCGAAAAAATCGCCCCTTGATAAGAACTAGTTTCTAACTCTTCGATTACCGATTGAGCATATTGGTCATAAGTTTGAATCAGACGATGAGGTAAGTATTCAGGTGGATTATAGCTACCTTGCCCTTTAATCAATTTGAGCTTAGCCCCACGATAATACAATTCTTCGGCAATAAAGCCGCCCAATCTTCCTGTAAAACGGTTAGTCAAAATTCTCAGGTTATCGAGCGGGACAGGGGTAGAACCAGCCGTAACTAAAAAGGAGGATTGCTTGAGTTTAGAAGTACTGACTGCCCGAATCACCTCTGCTGTTATAGCTGACTCAGCAGGCAGATTATTTTTACCATAAGCAACCTTGGGAGGAATGATCTTCACTCCCAGTTTTTGCAAAAATTTTAGGGAATCGGTCAACAAAGAATTATGCAAACTACCATGCATCGTTGGCGCAATTAAGACTTGAGTTTTGCCCTGCTCCATTCTGCCCAGAGCCGATGCCAAACTTGAGGTGATCACACTATCAGCAATCCCATGACGTAACTTATTAATAGTGTTGTAAGTAGCAGGAGCTAGTAAATAGGCAGCAAAAGGGGTGCGATCGCTAAGGTGTTCTGCGGCTGGAGTTAGCTTGGTAACTACCTGATTAGTGGTACTCCACTCTAAAGACTCTCTTGTTGTGTAGCGCAGAGCTTCCTCAGAAGCAAAAGCAACCACCTCCGCCCCTTGACGACGAAGAGCACGAGCAATTAGAGGAGCTTTCATTGCCGCAATGCTACCTGTAACCAGCAAAGCAATTCTTTTTCCTTGCAAATAATTACCGATTAATTCAACCTCCCGATCTTGCAAAGATGACTCAGGCGGCGATCTTAAATCCCAATTTGCCATTTATTTCTACTCATTTTTACTACTTACTTAATTATCATTTTTTTGATGATGCTGAAATCTTATATCCAAAATCTAGTCTGAGCCAAAATCAACACCAACTATCAATTCAGGAATCAAATAAAAACAAATTCTTTTTTGATTGAACTAGTTTAAATAAGGTGTATTTTTTCTCAGGTATAACTACTTATTTTTTGACAAAAAAGTAATATAAATTTATATTTATACCAGTAAAAACTCGTAGATCTCAACAATCGAGGTTACGATAGACGGAATCAAAAAGCTAAATAAAGTAGACAAATTTAGCTTACGAATGACTTAACCGAAACGTGTGTAGGAGTTGTGTCTATGACCACTAGAGTGGCTGGCGTTCTCAACCCAGGAGTATTACTGGCAAGTGGAGAATATCAGGTTTCTAAAGTTCTAGGACAAGGTGGATTCGGAATCACTTATGAAGGAATAGATACAAAATTAAATAGGTCTGTTGCGCTAAAAGAATTTTTTCCTGAAGGTTGTTGGCGAGACGGAACTAAAGTTATTTCTGCGGGAAAATGGGATAGCTCCACCTATACCGATGCCAAACAAATTTTTTTACAAGAAGGTCAAACCCTAGGGCAATTCAATCATCCTGGCATTGTTAGGGTATTTTATTATTTTGAAGAAAATAATACAGCCTATATGGTGATGGAATACCTTCAGGGAAAAACGTTAGCCGACCTATTACAAACTCGTGGCGGCAAATTACCAGAAGCTGACGCTCTAGAATATATTCGAGCAATTGGTGAAGCTTTAGATGTTGTTCATCAGGCACAAATGCTCCATCAAGATATCAAGCCAGACAATATTATGTTGAGCAAAACTCGCAAAGCAGTTTTGATTGACTTTGGCGCAGCCAAAGATTTTGCAGGACAAAAAGGCGCTCCGGTCACAACCCTTCTAACAGCCGGATATGCACCGCTAGAGCAGTATGGACAGGCTCTAAAATGTGCTAGTTACACAGATATTTATGCTTTGGGAGCAACCTTATATCATTTAGTTACAGGCAAAGTCCCTGTGTCGTCAATAGAAAGAGCCGCAGGAGTAACGCTAAAAACAGCAAAGGAAGTCAATTCTGGAGTTAGCCACAAGATCTCCTCCTTAATCGATCAAGCCATGTCCATGGATATTAGCGAACGACCGCAAACGGTTAAAGAGTTTCTTGATGGTTTGACATTAAATACTTCCTCTCTCGCCACAACTAAGACCAGCAAGGGACTTTATGAATCGACAAAGGATCCGTGGCAAGTTTTTGACAAGGTTAATACTGACGAAGTCAGCACCGGCAATATTGGTAATAATCGACAACAGAACCAGACCTTACCAGACGATTTCTCTTGAGCTGAACCTCAGATAGATTGAACAAGACAGCTTAGACAAGCTAAATCGAATCGAAGTCTTAGGCTAAATTACCAACTTAAGAAATCAATATGAAGCTCAACGATATCAAGATCTCCATTTTAGGAACGACTGGGGCAGGAAAAACTAGTTATCTTTTGGGGATGTATGCTGCTATGCAGAGTGGTATTCAGGGTTTCACTCTTGCTGCCAAAAATATCGATCAGGATTTGGAATTAACCGAAAGATGGGAACAGTTAATTTCTACCCAAGGTGCAGATCGTTGGCCAACTCCCAATGCAGGGGTAATTGAACATTGTCATTTCGATTTCAATTATGGCTTCCGTACCATTATGGGATTTGAGTGGATAGATTATCGTGGCTTGGCACTAAACGATCGCTCTGGCGAACAAGATGTCCAAGAACTTAGTCAATATTTAATTTCGTCTGAGTGCGTTTTTCTGACCATTTCAGGGGAATATCTTCAATATTCGGTTGTACCTACTACTGTGCGAGATGTCAAAAGCGATCGCATGAATCAATTTTTACAGCAATATATCAGTAAAAATTATCAACCCACCTCCGAAAAACCATTCCCCGTCGTCATAATTATCACCAAGTACGATCTTTGTAAGCATCGGGAAAAGGAAGAGGTGATTGAAGATGTCAAAAAACTCTTTCAAGCTCTATTTACTCCCGATTCAGGCTGGCTAGTAATGATTTGTCCGGTCAGTTTGGGCAAAGAGCTAGAAACAGATGTCGAAAACGGAGTTATTGTCCCGGTTAATGTTCACCTGCCCGTAGTTTTTGCCGTTTATGCTCAGTTGAGAACCCACGGTATTTTCTTGAAAACTCAGCGCGATCGCCTCAAAAAGAATCTTCAGCAAATCGGTCAACAAAATAAGCTCCAACAGTGGCTTTCCAAGTCAGACCAAGAAAACCAAACAAGCGAATTAGAACTCATTAATCACCAAATCGAAACGGTGGAAAATAACATGGGCTTGCTCGCGCAAGAACTACAACAAGTCTCCTTATTTTTAGGTAGCAATGAGGTAACAGCAGATGTCTAAAATCAAGCTAGA
>CALKUU010000261.1 GCA_937996665.1 uncultured Xenococcaceae cyanobacterium
CCCTGGCATGGAAGATTATGAATCTACAGTAATTAACCGAAACAAAGGCGAAAAATGGTTTTGTTCTGAGTCAGAAGCAATTGATAGTGGCTGGAGACAAGCTCCAAACTAGTTTCAGACAAATAATATTCTCTGTAAAATTTTACTTAGAAAAGTCACTCAAAAAAAAGGGCTTGCAGAAGAGCAATTGAACTCAACTTACAAACCCGATATTGTTAGTTTTTTTAGAAGGATGACTTAATTTGATGATCTGTACTTAGAAAGTCAGACTCTGTTTTAATACTGTTCGGTTAGTTACTCAAGTTATTTTGTTCGCCCCCTAAATCCCCCAAATCTGGGGGACTTTTATAGATATGACTCCCCCAAATTTGGGGGTTGGGGGGCTTAACCGAACGGTATTGCAAAGCGATCGCCCTCAATCAGCCATGTTTTTTCTTAGCTTCTTTGTCTACCAGCTTAGAATCGTAGTTCGTACTCCACAACTCCCCGCGTATCATCTTCAAAATTAGACGAGCCACGAAGAACAAAATTTTCATTTAAGCGATAACGAAAACCAAACTGAGCAGGGATTTCTTCAATATTGAGAATCTTCAGTGCCGAAAAGGAAAAATTATCCGTAATATCGATCGCAATTTCTCCCGCGATCGCATCGATGCGTTCTCTTTCTCGATCTTCATCAATTATCTGTGTTGGAAATAAACGAAACTCACCAGGGAAAAAGTTATTGAATTGAGAATTAAAACTCCCTAGTAAAGCCGACCCTGCCAGACCAGCCAAACCAACAGTGCTATCTCCGCCTCCACCAAGAGTGTTAACAAAATTTCCTCCGAGTAAAGCCAAAATTTCGGTCTGACTCCGAGGTGGACTACTAGTTAATTGGAGATTATTGGTAATTTGACTAGAAAGCCCTCGCACATCGGCTGAAATTCTTACAGTCTCTAGAGTCCCAAACCGAGAAGCAGGAATATCTTCAATTTCAGTTGAAAGAGGATCTTCTGGAGTGCGATTCTGGGTCGACTCGATCGCCGAACCAACTAAACTTACGTCCAAAAAAGGATCGAGAGTATTATTCGGAGAAAAACGAGCTGTATTTTTTTCACCTCTAACCAAATTTAGCTGAGTAGTAAAGAGATTTACCTGTCCTCTCTCTAAGTTAATCGTTCCTTCCGGAAGAGGCTCAAGAAAAGTTCCTCCCACATTGAGAGTGCCATTTGCCAAGAAATTAAAAATTGGTGGTTGACTGATGAGAATATTCTCTCCTAACTTCAGCTTGAGGTTTTTGTACTCAGTGATTGCAGGTAAACCAATGTTTTGTTGTGCCTCTGGGGTAAGTGGAACAGAAGTAACTGTATCTGTATCCTCACTCAAGGTGATTGTGCCATCAAAAAGACTAATATTTCCAGTAATGTCAGGCTCGATCGCCTGTCCTAAGATTTGGAGTTGACCTTTAAATCCACCCTTATAAAGACCTTTAAGATCAACTATTAAGTCGTTGAAATCGATAGTTAATGGGTTTTCTTGGGGAGTTTCCTTATCAATTGGAATAGTGCCTTTTGCCGAGATGCGACCACCACCAAAAGTACCTAGAAAATTGTCTACCGAAATTCGGTCAAAATCAAAAGTAATATCGCTATTAACCCCAGTTAAAAGGTTATCTGGCAGGGTTTTTACCTCAATTCTGCCATCGCGAACAAAAGCTGTTCCTTTCGTACTAATATTGCTGGGGTAATTAGTATTCTGATTGAAGTTACCAGAAATATCGAGGGCAATCTCACCTTTGCCATCAATCCAATTGACCTCTCCTCGGGAAAAAATATTGAGCAGAGTTAGGGCTTTGTCTTGGACATTAAGACTAATTTCTAAGCGATCATTATCAGGTGCAACTGCGGCAAAAGGCATTTGATAGGGAACGCTACCAGTCAGAGTGAGTGGTTGAGAATCTTTAGTAACAATACTATTGCCTGAAAAATTTAAACGGGCATCATCATAGCCAAAACTCCCAGATGTCGAAAGAATTTCTGTTTCATTAATCTGCGCATTAGCGATCGAAATCTCTCCTCTAGCTTGAGGATTAGCAGTTTTCCCAGAAATGTTAGCTGTAGCCGAAAGAATGCCATCAAAATCAACTTCAGGAGGAAGAGGAAAAACTTTTTCAATTAAATCAATAGGAATAGAATTAAGAAACACTTTTCCCGATGCCTGTTCTCCACCAAATATCCCCGAAACAATAATTTCTGGTTTTTTAGCAGAAGTTTCTAACTCAGGATCCTCAACATTTGTAGGTAAATCAATAACCAGAGGCAGAATAGTTAGGACATTATCTCGATAATCCCCTCTAAGAGTAATTTTTTTGGCGAGAACAGAAGCTTGAGAATTTGTAGATCTTCTTCTAGCTTCACTTTTCGTCGCCCATTGCCATTGATTTCCTTCCAGAGAGAAGTTTGCATTTAAGCTCTTTTTCAAAGACCCATTAATTACAATATCTCCGTTAAAGTCACCTCGCAGGTTTTTGAGATCGGGCAAAATAGAGCTTTCTTGACGTTTTTTTTCGGTGTAATTGAGCCAGGCCTCTATTTGGGAAAGTAGAGTTAGTTGATTCCAAACAGGAGTATTATCCGTGCCGACTCCAAATAAGGGGTTTTTGAGAGGTGAATTTTCAGATGATTTCTCAGTTTGGTTTTCAGATTGCTTTTCAGGTAAGTCTTGAGGAGTTTTATTGGGATCTGATTGCCCAGAAGCAGCATATAAATCAGCGGATTGAGCATAGGTGCGATCGCCAAAACCTTTACCAAAATCGGTCAACTCAAAAATTTCAAAAGCAACTAAAAGATCCTGAATATTACCTTGATTAATCGAGAGAACGCCATTGAGATC
>CALKUU010000262.1 GCA_937996665.1 uncultured Xenococcaceae cyanobacterium
GCTGCCATCGAGTTTCAGATTTTAAAAAAGCAATACCGCAGAATTGGCACAATGGATTTAAAAATTGCTGCGATCGCACTCTCCCTAAATGCTATTTTGCTAACCCGCAACATTAAGGACTTCGGACAAATTGAAAACCTAGAAATTGATGACTGGACACGTTAAATGCAAAGGTAAGATTTATTCTAATCCCAACCACATAACATCCCATAAACTCCCCAAATAGCCATCGCTCGCAGGTAATGACTCGCGCGAAAAGTTCCCACTGCCGTAATCGCTTCAGGAGTACGAAACTGTAAGCCATTCTCATAGATCTGCCCAACGACAGTTTCAGTTAAACGAAGAGCCTCATCCTTCATTCCCATCTGCACCATATATGCAGCCAGACCAAAATTGATCCCCGTCCAGACCTCTAACGGGTGAGTATCATCAGGATTCACCGCACTGCCATCAGCCAACACCCCATTTGCTGCCCCATACTTGCCATCGTGAAACTTGAGAAAACAAGCATCATAGACTTTTTTGAGCGCCGATTCTGCGTACTGATGCTCCACTACATCGGGCAAGCCCAACAACCGCGCGTAAAACTGACCACATAATTGATCTGCCATCACCACCTCAGAACCACTCTTACTATCAAGGCGATAATATTCACCATTCCAAAGAGTATCGTGATAGAGAGCGCGAGCCTGATGTAACCAGCCTCGATAAATTTCAATTGTCTTGGTAATTCCTTCAGGGAAGTCGACAGGTTGCAACTCAGGATTCATCGGCGGATTAGCAATCAAAGTCTCGCCAATTTTGATCCCAGCTTCAAGTGCCGCAATCCACAAGGCCCCACAATAGGCACTAATACCCTGTAAACGCCAATCGTCAAAAGTTTGGTCAGGTGCGCCAGAATTTTCAGGAATACCGTCTACATCTTGGTCGAATTCTTTGAGATAAGCCAAGGTGGCAACAACGCTAGACCAACATTCCCAGAGAAATTCGTTATTATTACCTTTGGTAAACAAATAATCTCGGTATACTTGCAAGACAAAATCGCAAGAGAGATCTTTCCACTGGTTGCAGTCTTGATAAGAAGTATAGTTAGTAGCTTCCCAAGGATGTTCGTTGGGCGCGCCCAAATCGTGAGGAGTCGCATTTTTGGCTTTGCGAATTGCAGAAGCGTTGTTGTAGCCAATAATTCTCTCTTTATCGTCACTCTGAGGAATTGCTCGCGCAAAAGCAGTTAAAACCGATTTATCGAGCTGAGACCACAGCATCATCAAGCCAAAAGAACCATATAAGCGCACATCCAGGCTCTCGTACCAGCGATAATCAATGCATTCAAGTACGCCAAATTGTCCAACAGGATCATCTTCAGTCGCAGCACTCCAAATCGTTCCCCCCTCAGTTAATAAGTAAAGCTCGTTAAACAAAGCCATTTTGAACCAATTGGGTAAATCGGCATTATCTAAAATTGGATTTTGCCAAGCTTCGATTTGCTCACGCCAAGTATCACTATGCTTGAGGGCAGTTCGCACCATACTCCAAGCATTAGTCCCAGATCTACCAAAAAAATCTGTGTAACGACGATAATAGTTAACTCCTTGGGCAAACTCGGTAACAGGTAAGTCCCAACTCAAGATAAAAGGAATTTTTTTAGTTTGTCCTGGCTTGAGGGTAATTCTGACGGCGATCGCACAGGCAATTTGTTCTCCAGGATCAGCAGGAGTTTCATCTTCTTTATCAGGTAGAGAACCATTAGCCGCAAAACTATCCCAAACTTCGCTTCCATCGCCTTCAGGATTCCAACGACCAAGATAAAAGACATCCAGGGTGGGGTTATAGGCAGTAGCGATCGCCATTTGTCCCTCTCCCTCTTGGATTTGCTCATGGGGTTGCACCCGATTCATCAGACAACCAACCCGATAGTTATCTTTAATCCACTGGTTATAGTTCCCCGTACTGTCACCCCATTTAGGTTGATATTCATATTCGGGGCTACCATCATCCCGAACCTTTACAGTGGGGGACTTAATAGCATTGGTAAACCAGCCCACAGTATTTTGCCAAGTCAGCATAATACTGAGAGTAATTGTTTTATCAGTCGGATTATGGGCTGTCCAATCGAAAGTAGCGATCGGATAGCTCGCTTCTTGATAATTTTCTTTCCAGATAGGCGATGATTGCTCGCAAACTAACTTAGTACTAAGTACCCCTTCATACTCGAACCAACTGCGAGGATATAATGCCGAATATGTGCCCTTTTCAGCAGGATATTTTTGCCATCTAGCTAAAGTTGAATCATCAGTAGTCATGGCATAAGCCTGAGTCTCGCCACCTTCTACCGACTCAAAAACACTAAATTGGCAGGCGGGAATATTCTTGAAAGTGTGATTGCCACCATCTAAATGCCAAAGATTAAAATCCCCCTTCGGCGATCGCCCAATACAACCAGCACCAAA
Source organism: uncultured Xenococcaceae cyanobacterium (assembly GCA_937996665.1). GTDB lineage: Bacteria > Cyanobacteriota > Cyanobacteriia > Cyanobacteriales > Xenococcaceae > Hyella. Next base: position 2,451 of record CALKUU010000262.1, read on the forward strand.
ACCGCCTAAAGGCGCACCATGCCAAGCTCCATCATCCAAATTGCTGTCATACCTTACTGTATATGGTTGCATCCATCCTTTACCGATTGGACGTTGCCATGCGCAATCAGGAATTTTGGGAAGAGTTATTTGGTAGGCTTTCATCTACTTAAGTCTTGGGGTGAGCAAGTTTATGATTGGGGAAGGTTCAGGATAACAGCAAAACCCAGCATCAACCAGAATCTTTTCTAGAGATTTAAGGTAAGCCTCACTATCTTCATATTTGGCATATTTGGCTTTAAATATCTCACCGCAGACAAGAACCCTTCATCAAGCGAGTTCTAGTTCCCTTAGAAAAAAGATATTTTGACTAAATATTTTCTGAGCGTTGCCAAATTAAAGTACGACTCTTAGATTTTGCGTTTTAAATAAAATCCAGCAATAGCAATTAACTATTAAATTTAACTATTAAGAATAAACAGTTAAATTATTTAGTTTAAATTTCAAGTTAGCAAAACCTTTTTTTGAGGTAATTTTAATAGGGTATTCAAAATGATTTCCTGGTTCTCCATCGATATTTTCCGGGTTAATTCAATATTTAATTTAAATGTACTTAAATTAATAAGTTACCTTGAATCTACTCAGAGAATAAGGTCAAAACAATTGTATGAAATTAAGAAGAGCATTGCTATATCTCAAAGCTGCCTTTGCTGCTCTATTCCAAATTAAATTAACTGACTTTAGCAAACTTCTTTCTCGCTCTCCTTACACTGTCAAAAATATTCGAGTCACCAATACTCCTGAGTTAGAAATGTCGATGATTGTCAGTACTCGGGATATGGCAATATCCAAGCCAATTTTATGGTTAGGAGAATATGAACAAGGTGTGACCCAGGTTTTACTCAAATTCTTACGAGAAGATACCCATTTTCTTGATGTAGGGGCAAATATTGGTTACTTTAGCTTGATTGCTGGGAAAAGATGTTCTCAGGGAAAAGTTTTCAGCTTTGAGCCAGACCCAACTAACTATGATTTATTAAGCTCCAATATTGCCCTAAATAGTCTTAGCAATATCCACTCTTATAATTTGGCATTGAGCGATCGCGATGAAAATCTCTATTTTTCGACCATGGGATTTACTCAGAATTTGGGAGCTAGATTTACTGCCAAGGAAACAGCCACCCTCAAACAGCACTCTCTCCCCACAGCCGAGGCACCAAGACAGATTAAGGCGATATCTTTCGATAGTTTTTTGCCCAAGGAAAGAATAGATATTATTAAAATTGATGTCGAAGGGTTTGAGTTAAATGTCTTACAGGGAATGAAAGAACTATTGAGACAGCAACAACCTTTGATAATTACCGAATTCGCCCCCTCCAACCTCAAGGATATTGGCAGGATAGAACCGATAGAACTATTTGATTTTGTAATTAGGCTCGGTTATCAAGTGGCAATTGTTGAGCTTAATGGCAACCTTACCACTTGCAATTCAGAACATATTTATCAAGAGATTATGAGTCATCTTGTGACAAGTAAACGACATCATCTTGATTTATTACTCAAACACCCCGAACAGCAATAAAGAAGTATCAATAATGAACTCTCCTATTCTTGAACTCAAACAAGTAAGTCTTGCAGCATCTATTGGTGCAGACTACCTTTTAAGGGATATTTCTTTTGCCGTCAAGAAAAGAGAAAAAATTGCAATTGTTGGCGCTTCGGGTAGTGGCAAAACCTCTTTGCTCAGGCTTTTAAATTACTTGGTAAGTCCCGCAATAGGAGAACTTCTCTATCAAGGAGTTCCTTATCCAGAACAAGATATTCTGCAAATCAGAAAAACAATGGTTCTGATTCCTCAAGAACCGAAACTTCTAGGAATGAGTGGGCAGGATGCACTTCGTTATCCTCTAGAACTACAAAAACTAAGTAGAAAAGAAATAGATAGACGGTTCGCAAAATATAGTGATATTTTACAGATTCCGCTTGCTTGGTTGGAGCGGGACGAATTAACACTCTCTCTGGGACAAAGACAATTAATCGCGATCGCCAGAGGTTTAATGCTAGAGCCAAAAGTCTTGTTATTAGATGAACCCACATCTGCTCTAGATAGAAGAATATGCGATCGCCTTTTAACCGTACTCAACCAACTCAACCAACACAATCACGTTACGATCTTGATGGTCAATCATCAATTAGAAATTAGTGAACTTTTTGCAGATCGCATTCTCTATCTAGACTCAGGTAAACTAGCTCAAGATCTCCCAGCCTCCCCAGAAAATTGGCAACAAGTAGAAGAACAGCTCAGAAAGACAGACCAAAGCTTAGCTGAAGAATGGCAAGATTAGGAGTTCGGAGTTCGGAGTTCGGAGTTCAGGATTCGTTTGCCCTTAATTATTATTCTGATTTAACGAGAAGACAGACAGGAAAAGTTCAAAAATCAACTCTAGCTCTCAATTCGGGCTTGCTATATTGCTAGATAATTGGGCATCAAGCTAGCCTAAAAAACAAATTAAAAGAACAACAAAAATTCTCGAATAGTTATAGTTGAGGAAAATTTTGCCAAAACAGCAAATTAAACAACAAAAAATTCGACTACGAACCAAACTAATTCAACAACGCCGCGCACTTTCCTCTTTAGAATGGCAGACAAAAAGCGATCAAATTTGTCGCAATTTAGAAAGCAATCTTCTCTTTCAGCAAGCTAATAATATTTTGGCTTATTTTAGTTATCGACAAGAGCCAAATCTCAGTGCCTTATTCAAAAAGCCTTTGCTCCAAAAACGATGGGGATTTCCCCGCTGTCTTGGTAAATCCTTAACTTGGCATTGGTGGCAAACCCCCCAAATTTTAGTCCCAAACAAATACAGTATCTTAGAGCCGTTATCGACTGAACACTCAATTGAACCAGAGCAAGTTGATTTACTGCTCGTTCCTACCGTTGCTTGCGATCGCCTTGGCTATCGATTGGGTTATGGCGG